>CAZDZP010000031.1:0-15522 GCA_964509855.1 uncultured Anaerolineaceae bacterium
GGTGATGGCGAAGGCCGACCGCATCGACCGCCTGCCCGACGGCACCTTCCAGGTCATCGACTGGAAGACCGGCCGATTCGACGACGCCGCTATCCTCGACGACCAGCTCGACCTTTCGCACGTGGCCGTGCGGATTGCCCTGGGGTTGAAGCACGACGACACGGTCACGGCTGTCGGCTGGAACCTGCGCTCCGGTATCCGCCGCGACCGCCCGCTCGTGCAGGCCGATGCCCAGGCGGCGATGAAGCGCGCCTACGGCCTCGCCAACCGCATGCAGTCCGAGACGGAATTCCCGCCCACGCCCGGGCCGCAGTGCACGTTCTGCCGCTGGCGGGACCAGTGCGAATGGGCCGAAACCGTCGAATCCGGCGTCGAAATCGAGGCGATGATGGCGGGCGTCGACCTCGATGAGGTTATCCCGGAGCCGCTGGAGGGCGCGGACCCGTTCGCGTAGCGCCTTCGTAGCTGCGACCCACCGCGGTCGCGGCGAATGATGGCGGCGTTTTCCTTCGGCAGGCGCCCGCTAGGGCATGGAGATCACCTCGCGGCGGCTCGAGGCGCTGTTTGGCCCGCGATGGGCAGCGTGAACACGAAAGTCGTGCCCTTGCCCTCTTCGCTGGTCGCCCAGATTTCGCCGCCGTGTGCGCGCACGATCTCTCGGGAAATCGCCAGGCCCAGCCCGTGGCCCTTGCGTTGCCCGGACCCGTTGGTCGCGTTGGTCGCCCGGTAGAAACGGTTGAAGAGCTGCGGAAGGTCTTCGGCGGGAATGCCCTGCCCGGAGTCGGTAACCATCACCTGGGCGAACTGAGCGTTAACCTCCCGGGCCGTGAGACGAATGAGACCGCCTTCCGGGGTGTGGCGGAACGCGTTGTCGAGCAGGTTGTTGAGCACCTGCTCCAGGCGGTCGAAGTCGCCTTCGAGCTTCCGCGTGAGTGTGTTGCTGATTTCCAGCCGCACGCCCGTCTGTTCGGCGCGCAGCCCGAAGAGCGAACTCAGGTGTTCGAAGAGTTCGTCGAGGTTGAGCGCTTCGTGCTGCATGGAAATCTGGCCGCTTTCGATGCGAGAGAGGTCCAGCAGCCCTTCCACCAGCCGAAGGACGCGCGTCGACTCGTCGCTGATGATCTTGGCGGAGCGCTGGATGCCCTCATCGTCGTCGATGGTCCCGTCCAGCATCGCTTCGCTGAATCCATGGATGGACGTCAGCGGCGTTTTCAGTTCGTGCGAAATGTTGGCGAGGAAGTCTCGCAGCGTCTGCTGCGACTTCTGCACTTCGCTCGTCATGCGGTTGAAGTTGGAGGCGAGGTCGCGCACCTCCGATGGGCCGGTTGCGGGCACACGCTGGCGATAGTCACCGCGCGAGACGTTGCGAGCGGCCCGCGCGATGTTCCGCAGCGGCGCGGCCACGCTTTGCGAAAACAGCGCGCCGAGTATGACCGCGGCTGCAAGGCCGATCACGCCGGCGAAGGCGAGTCGCGGTGTCAGGTCGGCGACCACTTCACCGGTGCTGGCCGCGGGGGTGGCAACGAGCAGTGCGACCGCATCGTCCCCAAAGGCTTCGCGAACTTCGGGCACCCTGCGGTTGAGCGGCATGGTGACGCATAAGAGGAGCGAGCCATCCGGCACTTCGAGGCGGCAGCGGCGCGGGCTGATGTCGCCCGTGGTGTCGGCGAGCGCGGAAGGCGGCAAGTCCTGCGTCGCAGCCCCCACAAGAGACCCCGGCCCCGCCCATGCATTGGGCAACACCTGTCCCTCCCGGTTGATGATGGCAAGCGAGGTCGCCGTTCGAAGGCGCTCCGTGCCGGAGTCGTCGGTAATGCCGAGGATGTTGAGTAGCACGTCCGCTTCGACAGGGATGGTGTCGCTCGGCTGCCGGTTGCGGAGCACTTCCGGCGCCGTGAGACCGAGCTGCGAGCGCACGAACGGCGCCAGGGTTTCGAGGTTGCTGTAGGTGACCGAGTCGCGGTACCCGCCAAGCAGCAAGAAAAGGCTCAGCGTGGCGATGCCGAGGGTAACAAGGATGATGAAGAGGTACGTGAGGAAAAGGCGTACCTGGAGGCTCCCCATGGGCGCCGTTCTCCCAGCTGCTAGTCGGGTTGGGGTATCAGCTTGTACCCAACGCCTCGCAAGGTTTCGATTTGCACACGTGCACCCTCTAGCTTGGAGCGAAGGTGCTGCACGTGCACGTCAACGGTTCGGGTCGCGCCAGGGTGGTCAAAGCCCCACACCGTTTCCAGCAGTTGTTCGCGCGTGAGGGCGAAACCGAGGTTTTCCATGAACGCCAGGAGCAGGTCGAATTCCTTGGTGCGAAGCGTGCGCTGTTCGCCATCGACCTTCACTTCGCGGCGTGACTTGTCGACCGACAAGTTCTCGGCGACGAGCGCGCCGTTGGGGCTGCGTTGCTGGCCCGATTCAATGCGCCGGAGGATCGCCTTCACCCGGGCCACGAGTTCGCGCGGGTTAAAGGGCTTCGTCATGTAGTCATCGGCGCCAATTTCGAGCCCGACGATCTTGTCGATGTCTTCGTTGCGCGCGGTGAGCATGAGGATGGGGACGTCGGTTTCTTTGCGCAGTTCGCGGCACACTTCGAAGCCGTCCATGCCGGGCATCATCACGTCCAGCACGATGAGCGCGGGGGATACTTCCTTGAAGCGCACCATTGCGTCACGCCCGTCCACGGCGGAGGCGACTTCGAAGCCTTCCTTGCGCAGGTAAAGCGCGGCCAGGTCACGGATATTCGCTTCGTCATCAACGAGAAGAATCTTGGCTGGCATGTGTTCCCGTCCTGGTAGTTGGCCCTGGCACACATTATGCGCCGGTGGTTCCCGCCTTGCCATCGCGGTGGTCAACCGCAGCGGAGGCGGCAAGTGCGGGAACCCCGGCCTACCAGAGGGGTGGCAGAGCACGAGGGCCGAACTCGTGCTCTCCCGTCCACCGGCAATGTTCGGGATCGCCGGTAATGTGCGCATATCCGGTGGGAAAACTGGTGGTAAAACATTCGGCCCAATTGAACCTTGCTCCGCCGCTGTCCTGTTAATGCTGCATTAAAAGAGCGGCCATACCTTCGACCTGTGCTCTGGGAAGCAACAAATTTCAAACTTGGAGAGTGTCATTGAATATGACCACGAAACGAAGGATATGGAGCCTCTGGCTCGTCAGCCTTCTGGCAGTCGCCGGACTGGTCGCAGTAGCCTGCGGCGACGACGATGATGACGACAACGGCGGTACGACCGCACCGACAACGGCCCCGGCCCCGACCACGGCACCATCCAACGGTGGCAGCGGCGGCGGCGGCGAAATCGACTACGGCAGCCTGAGCGGCAACGTCGACATCGACGGTTCATCCACCGTGTTCCCCATCGGCCAGGCCATGGCTGAAGAGTTCTCGGCAGTCTCCCCGGTTCGCGTGAACGTTGCTCTCTCAGGGAGCGGCGGCGGCTTCGAGAAGTTCTGCCGTGGCGAAACACAGATTTCCCAGGCCTCGCGCCCCATTAAGGACGACGAGATCGAAGCCTGTGCCGACAATGGTATTGACGACATTGTCGAAATCCAGGTTGCAATCGACGCGCTTTCGCTCGTTGTGAATCCTAACAACGACTGGGCCCAGTGCCTCACCACCGACGAGATCCTGTCGATCTTCCGCAACGGCGGCGTCCGCAACTGGAGCGAAGTCCGCGACGGCTTCCCCGACGAAGACATCGTCCTTTACTACCCCGGGGCTGACTCTGGGACCTTCGACTACTTCACCGAAGTTCTAGAGGATGTCGACGAATCGGCTGTCCACGCCAGCGACGGCACGTCTTCGGAAGACGACAACATTCTTGTCATCGGTGTCGAAGGTGACGTCGGCGCCATCGGTTACTTCGGCCTTTCCTACTACATCGGTGCGGGCCAGAACCTGAACGGTGTCTCCGTCGACAACGGTGACGGATGTGTCGAACCGGCCATCGAAACCGCACTCGCGGGCGACTATGAGCCCTACAGCCGCCCGCTCTTCATTTACACCCGCGAGGATTTCCTCGAGAACAGGCCCGAGGTGCTCGGCTTCGTGTGGTTCTACCTCACCGAGGATTTGGACGGGATCGTCCGCGAAGTCGGCTACGCGCCGATGCCGGAAAACCTGTTGAACGCTTCAAAGGCCAAGGTGGAGCCCTTCCTCCCCTAGGCGAGCAAGTCATACATGTGGGGAGCGGCCGCCGGCCGCTCCCCACGTCCATTCCCCGGGATTCCGGGACATCGGGAGTAAACCGTGGCACTTGGCACCCAGTCCGGCCAGCCGTTACAAGAGCAGTTACGACGAGCGAACTGGCGAAAGCACCCCTTCGAACAAACAATCATCCTCGCCCTGGCTGCCTCGGCGACGGTGTCAGTGTTTACCACGATCGCTATTGTCTTCACGCTTTTCAGCGAGACAGCAGCCTTCTTCCGTGAAATCCCGATCACGGAATTCCTGTTCACCACAAACTGGCAGGCACTGCAGAACCCCCGCGAATACGGCATCTGGGAACTGATTGCGGGGACTGCCAACGTGGTGTTGTGGTCCATGGTCATTGCCTTGCCCATCGGCCTCGCAGCCGCCGTTTTCCTGAGCGAGTACGCTTCGCCAGGTGCGCGCAAGGTTCTGAAGCCGGCACTTGAAGTGCTGGCAGGCGTGCCAACGGTGGTCTACGCGTTCTTCGCGCTCACGTTCATCACCCAGGATGTGCTTCGGCCGTGGCTCGGGGCTTCCAACATTCCGATTTTCAACAGTCTTTCGGCGAGCATTGTGCTGGCGGTGATGATCATCCCCACAATCGCTTCCGTCTCCGAAGACGCGATGGCCAACGTCCCGCGAGAGCTCCGCGAAGGCGCCTACGGGTTGGGTTCGACGAAACTCGAGGTCGCCTTCCGCGTGGTGTTCCCGGCCGCCCTCCCCGGTGTCGCCGCCTCCGTGCTCCTCGCAATCGCCCGCGTCGTAGGAGAAACGATGATCGTGGCAGTTGCCGCCGGATCCACGCCCAACCTCACACTTGACCCGCTCGCGACGGTTCAGACGATGACCGGGTTCATGCTGCAGGCAGCTCTTGGCGATGCCGCACGCGGAACGACGGACTACACGTCATTGTTCGCGGTAGGTACAGCGCTCTTTGTACTCACGTTCGCCCTCACCCTTACGGCGCAGGTCATCGTGAACAAGTTCCGGGAGGCCTACGAATAATGGCTGTCACCTCTACCCCCGGCACACCCGAAAAGCCCTTTAGTCTGCGTGCGACAGGTGGCGTGGCCCGCCGCCAGTTCTATTCCCGGGCGTCTTTCTGGTTGTTGTTGTTGGCGACGGTTTCTGGTCTGGGTGTCGTCGTTTTCCTGATGATCGACGTGGTGAACCTGGGCTTCACGCGCGTGTTCTCCGACTGGCCATCGTTCTTCACCAACTACGCCTCGCGGCGTGAAGAAATCGCGGGAATCCGGGCAGCCATCCTGGGTTCCTTCTGGGTTATTGGGCTGACCGTGCTGTTTACGGTGCCGATTGGCGTGGCGACCGCGATATTCATGGAAGAGTTTGCGCCGCGTAACAAGTTGCTCACCATCGTTCGTTTGAACATAAGCAACCTCGCGGGTGTCCCGTCTATTCTCTACGGTCTCCTGGGGCTGGCCGTCTTCAGCCGGCTGATGGGTTTTGGCGGCGTTATCCTCACCGGGGCACTCACGTTGTCCCTGATGATCCTCCCGATCGTTGTCATTTCGTCGTCGGAGGCCGTTCGCCAGGTTCCCCCATCCATTCGCGATGGTGCGCTCGCGCTGGGGGCGACGCGACTCCAGGCCGTCCGGTATCACATCCTCCCGGGTTCCATCCCCGGCATAATGACAGGCGTCATCCTCGCCATTTCGCGCGCTGCCGGCGAAACTGCGGCCCTGATTATGATCGGCGCTTTCGCATTCATCGCGTTCGACCCGAGCAGTTGGAACGACCGGTTCACCATTCTTCCCATCCAGGTGTACGAGTGGACGCTGCGCCCGGGCGAAGGTTTTAAGTCTGAAGCCGCTGCAGGCATCATCGTCCTGCTGGTATTCGTCATCACCCTTAACCTCACCGCAGCTATCATTCGCCAGCGCTTCCGGCGCGACTAGGAGCCAGTTCATGACCAACGTTGGACAGACGACATCATCACGCCGGATGGTTGCGGGCGACCGCGATGCCTCGGCGCTGGACGGCGCCCCCGTGGGAACGCAGCCGAACCCTGCAGCCGTGGCCCGGCCGAAGGAAGATATCGCCATGGAGGTTCAAGACTTGAGCCTCTGGTATGGGAAAAAGCAGGCGCTCACGAAGGTCAGCCTGGCATTTCCGAAGAACAAGGTGACGGCGCTCATCGGTCCTTCGGGCTGCGGCAAGTCGACGCTTCTTCGTTGCCTGAACCGTATGAACGACCTGATTGATGGAGTGCGCACTGAGGGCGACGTGACCTACCACGGTGCGAATATCTACGCGCGTGAGGTGGACGCTGTTGAAGTGCGCCGACGCATTGGCATGGTCTTCCAGAAGCCCAACCCCTTCCCAAAGTCGATTCAAGAGAACGTGATGTTCGGTCCGAAGGTGAACGGCTTCAGGGGTGATTCGAAGGAGCTGGTGGAGAAATCGCTCCGCCGCGCCGCGCTCTGGGATGAGGTGAAGGACGACCTGAAGAAGTCGGGCCTGGCGCTTTCCGGCGGCCAGCAACAGCGACTCTGCATTGCACGTGCCATTGCCACCGAACCCGACATCCTTTTGATGGATGAGCCCTGCTCCGCCCTGGACCCCATCGCCACGTTGAAAATCGAAGACCTCATTCGCCAGCTTGCGGAGTCGTACACGATCATCATCGTGACCCACAACATGCAGCAGGCGGCGCGTGTTTCCGACTACACGGCGTTCATGCTCACCGACGAGCATGTTTCGGGTCAGCTGATCGAGTACGGCGGGACCGACCAGGTCTTCACGAACCCGGTGGACAAGCGCACAGAGGACTACATTTCCGGCCGCTTCGGCTAGGTACCTTTGCCGGCGCTCCAGCTTCTTGTGGGGGCAGTCCCTGTCCCTAACTGGTAGAGTGAGGGTGCGGGGCGCTCCAGCCCGCAGGGAAAGGTAAGCCTGTCATGTCACGCGAGATCTACCACCGGGAACTGCTCGAACTTCGAGATGGTGTTCTGGCGCTGGGCTCCATGACGGAAAAGGCGATCCTCGATTCGATGGAGGCGCTGCGTGACGGCGACGCGACGTGGTCCCAGAAGATCATCGAAGAAGACCTGCGCATCAACGAGAAGCGGTTCGAAATTGAGGAGCGCGCCCTCTTCGTGATCGCGTCGCAGTCACCGGTCGCCACCGACCTGCGCCACCTTGCCTCCGTCCTGTACATCGTCACGGACCTTGAGCGCATCGCGGACCATGCCGAAGGCATCGCCAAGATCAACATCATGATGGGTGACGAGCCGCTCCCCAGGCGCCTGGGCTACATCCCTGCCATGGCGGACCGCGCCGTCGCGATGCTGCGCGATAGCCTTCAGGCGTTCATCGAGCGCGATGCCGACTCCGCGCGCCAGATTTGTGACGCCGACGACGAGGTGGACCGCCTCCAGGATTCGGTGTACGACGAGTGCTTCCGCGCGATGATCGCCGACTCGTCTACCATCCAGCGCAACACCTACCTGCTCTGGACGTCGCACAACCTGGAGCGCATCGCCGACCGCTGCACGAACATCTGCGAGCGCGTGATCTATACCGTCACGGGCCACATGCAGGAAATCAACATCTCGAAGTACTAGCCACCGCTGTTCATCGCGTCGCACGCGAAAGCCCGGCCAACGCGCCGGGCTTCTTGCGTCGATAGGAATGGAGGGGATAGCTGGGGCGAGCGGAGGGGATCGAACCCTCGATCTTCTGGGCCACAACCAGACGCGTTAACCACTACGCTACGCCCGCCAAGCGCACGAATGAGCGTACCAGAGCGCGGTTTAAGGAACAGCCTGCGCCGAGGCTCGCTACGGTTGGTTTAGGAGAGCTGGTCAATCACGATCGACGCCATCCCGAGCAGGAAGAGGAAGCTCATAGCGTCGGTCACCATCGTCACGAAGATGCTGGAGGCGAGCGCAGGGTCGGCGCCGAAGGATCGCAGCACAACAGGCACGAGTTGCCCAACAACGGTGGCGAGGCCGCTCGAAAGCGTCATCGTGACGAGAAGCACGAATGCAAGCATGGGGTTGCCCGTGAAAGCGAAGCCGACCGCTGCCAGCACGATGCCAACGGCAAGGCCGTTAATGGCTCCCACCAGGAGTTCCCGTGTCAGTTGCCCCCAGAGCGATTCAACGGACCCGCGTATGGCGAGCGTGCGCACGATGATCGTCGCCGTCTGCGTGCCAGTAACACCGGCCTGGTTAGCCACCACCGGAAGGAATGCTGCCAGCACCACGGCGCGTTCGAGCGTGTCTTCAAATTGGCTGACCACAACGGCGCCAACGAACGCGGTGAGTAGATTGATGAGCAGCCAGGGCAGGCGTAGGCGAATGGTGCGGCGGATAGGCATGCCGGCCGTTTCGTCTTCGTCCAGGCCAACCATGCGGTACATGTCTTCGGTAGCTTCTTCGCGGACAACGTCGATGAGGTCGTCGGCGAGCGTCACGCCGACCAGGTGACCGTCTTCGTTGATAACGGGCACGGCCAGCAGGTTGTACTTCTGGAGCAGGCGGGCCGCTTCTTCCTGGTCGGTTTCGGTGGTTACCGCATGGATGTCGCGATTGGTGATGTCTCCGAGGCGCGTCTGCGGCGAGCTCACGAGCAGGTCGCGGATGCTGAGGTTGCCGACGAGCTTTTTGTCGCGGTCGATAATGTAGAGATAGTAAGCGCGGCTCGAAGGCGGCTGCGTGAGGCGAAGGTACTCGATCGCGCTTTGAACGGTCTGCCATTCGTTGAGCGCGACAAAGCCACGCGACATAAGACTGCCGGCCGACTCATCTTCGTACTCGAGCAGGCTCTCGATGTCGTCCGTTCGGTTGAGGGCTGCAAGCGTATCCGCGCGGTCTTCTTCTTCCAGCTGCTGGAGGACGTCCGCGACCACGTCGTCGTCCAACCCGGCAAGCGCTGCGGGAAGCTGATCCACATGGACCGCCTCGACTAGCTCTTCGAGGTCGCTGTCTTCGCTGAACTCGAACATCTGGCCGATGACGTCGGGCGGCAGGTGCCCCACGAAGAGTCGCCGCTGTTCGTCGTCGAGGAGCAGCACCAGTTCAGCCATGTCGGCCGGGTGGAGGGCGCCGGTGAGTACGAGGAGCTTGCTCCACTCTTCCGCCTCGATGAGCAGGCGCGCGTCGTCGAGCAGGTCCCGGGCCGAGGTGACATCAGGCATAGGCCGGTCCTTCGCAGGTAGTTGGGCGCAACGTGGATGGGGTGGGTGGCCAAATCGAACGTAAGGTCCACGTCCACCGTAGTCAATGTAAAGCGAAGGGAGCGAAGAACTGTTAACGTGCTTGCGCAGGTGAGCTATACTGGCCTATCGGTCGTGGAGGCCTCTATGCGCAAGAACCGGACAGGAAAAATCATCGCTGCCGCCGTGGGCCTTGGGCTCATCGCGGCCATTCCATTCGCAACCGCTTTTGGCGACGGGGACGACGCGGCGGATGGTGAGGTAGCCGTGCTCGCGGCCACAGAATTGAGCGCCGCGTTCACCTACCAGGGGCGCCTTGATGTCTCGGACAACCCCGCGGACGGCGCCTACGACCTGCGCTTCATCATGTACGACTCGGCTTCGGGCGGCTCGCAGGTAGGCGCCACCGTCACGAAAGAAGATGTCACGGTGAACGCCGGTCTCTTTTCGGTGGAGCTGGATTTCGGCGCGAGCGCCTTCAACGGAGATGCGCGGTGGCTCGAAGTGGCGGTGCGCCCCGGTGCTGCCACGGGCGACTTCGCCGTGCTGAATCCCCGCCAGCCCATCACGGCCGTGCCCTACGCCATCACCGCGCTCTCCGCCGGCTCCTTCACGCTGCCGTCGTCCTCCAGCGGGTCCACGGAAACGCTGAACAACCTGCTGGAGATAGAGCAGGAGGGGACTGGCAACGGCCTGGTGGTCGACCGCACGACGACGGAGTCCTCGCCCGGCATGGCGATCATCGGGCAGAACTCGGGCGCTGGCGCTGCGATGAACGCAGTGACCACCTACACCACCGGTGTCGGCATTTTCGCCCAGGCGACCGAAGGAACTGGCGTGGCCGGCATGTTCCAGGGGCCGACTTCGATCGAGCTCGATGGCGTCATCGAAGTCTCCGGCGCGAACGCACCAGCGTTTGTTCACACCACGTCGTCCATCAACCGCTGCCTGAGCGATCGTGCGACGGTGATCGAGAACCCGGTAGCGAACGAGCAGTCGAGCCGCATGCTCATCGTGACCTACCGGGCCGCGACAGGTGACGCCCTCACCGGTCCGAATTCGGCCGTGGGAGTGATTTACAACGACGGGTCGATTGGCGACTGTGCCGCAGACCGTTGGCTAATCTATGCGTTGGATGACACGGAGACGCTGTCCATCGGTGACCGCTTCAACGTGCTGGTCGTCCAGCCGTGATTGGCCGCAAGCAACGGCGGCGCGCAATCGTGGCGCTTGGTCTTGGTGCGACCCTGGTTGGGGCGGGTGTAGTGCTGGGTGCACCGCTCACCGGTGGCGGCTACAGCCTCTATCCCTCGGCGTTCACGGGCGGAGGTGGCACCAGCACCGGAGCCGGGTATTCCGTCTCCGGTGCTGTGGGCCAGCCGCTGGTCAATTCAGCTTCGGGTGGAGCCTACACCATTGGCACGGGGCTCTTTGCCGTGATGGAACCGGGCGAAACCACCTACCGCATCACGGCGCCGGGGCTGCGGGCGAATCCCTAACGTGCATCCGGGCTGACGCACCTGTGGGAGAGGTGCGTCAGCCCTTGCTATTCGCCGCGTTCCCTTCCTTGCCAACCGCTGAGTACGTTGCTAGCGCCCGCTCGCGCGCTTCGGTGTGCTCAACTATCGGCGCGGGGTAGTCGCTGCCGATTCGCACGTGGCATTCCGCCTGGAGTTCGGTTGGCATCTCCCACGGTTCGTGGATGTAGCGCGCCGGGACGTTCGCGAGTTCGGGCACCCACTGGCGCACGTACGCGCCTTCGGGGTCATAGCGCTTTCCCTGCAGGATCGGGTTGAAGATGCGGAAGTAGGGCTGCGGGTCCGTGCCCGTGGATGCGGCCCACTGCCAACCACCGTTGTTGTTCGCCACGTCACCGTCGATGAGGTGGCGCATGAAGTGCCGCTCGCCCAGCCGCCAATCCAACAGCAGATGCTTCGTGAGAAACGAGGCCACAATCATGCGGGCGCGGTTGTGCATGTAGCCCGTCGCGAGCAGTTGGCGCATCGCGGCGTCGACCACCGGGTTGCCCGTCTGCCCTTCGCACCAAGCCTCGAAGCCTGCCGGGTCGGAGGCCCAGCGCATGGCCGCGTACTTCTCCTGGAAGGGTTCGCGGGTGACGCGTGGGTTGAACCAGAGGACGTAGTAGTAGAACTCTCGCCACGCGATTTCCGAGATGAACTTCGTGGGGTCGGCGACGGAAGAGCGGGCGGCCATGACCACCTGCAGTGGCGAAAGCAGCCCCCAGCGAAGGTCCTGGCTCAACCGCGACGTTGTTTGGCCGGGCAGCACGTCCCGCAGCTCCGCGTAGTGCTCCAGCGGCCCGTCGCACCATGCGGCGAGGCGTTCAAGCGCCGCCCGTTCTCCCGGCGCTACCGCGTCCGTTGCGGTGGGGACGAAGCGTTGGTCGTCCATTGGGAGTTCCCCTGGCGGGAGGTCAGCGAGCTGCCCGAGCGATTGCGGCGGGGCGATTGGCTCGCGTTCCGGCAGTGGCTCCCAGCGCTTGCGGAAGGGCGTATAGACGGAGACCGGTTTGTCGCCGGCCGGGGTGACTTCGTCTGGTTCGTGGAACAGTGTGCCACGGCGGGCGTGGAGGCTTATCCCTTTCGCCGCGAGTTCTTCCGCCACTTGGCTGTCCCGGCGGCGCGCAAAGGGCGTGTAGTCGCGGGCGAAGTACACATCGTTCGCACAACAATCCTCGGCGAAGCGTGGCACCTCCACCGATGGGTCGCCGTAGCGGATGTACAGCTCGCTGCCTATCGCGCGAAGCGATTGGCGCAGTTCAACGAGGCAACCAAGCAGAAACCAGTTGCGGTTCGGCGAAGCCCAGCGCCCCTCCAGCAATGTTTGGTCGAAGACGAACAATGGCGCCACATTCCCTGCGGCCACGGCGGCGGCGAGCATCGGATTGTCGGCAAGGCGAAGGTCGCGACGGAACCAGGCGACGGATGTCATCTTGTGGCCATTGTGGCAGGCATAGGTGTTTCCCTGCGTCGCCCCGCATTAGCATCGCGCGGGTAAGGTGAGATAGAGAAGGTACGAAGCCGCTGCAGGAGGCGCTCATGACGGTTCAGTGGGTTGGTGCAGCCGAAGCCGTTGCGCACGTGCAGTCGGGCCAACGCGTCTATGTACAGGCTGGCGCTGCCACGCCGCATTTGCTGCTTCAGCACCTGGTGGCTCGGCATGCGGAATTGCGCGACGTGGAAATCGTGCACCTGCACACCGAAGGCCCAGCCGAATACGCGCAGCCGGACATGGAACGGCACTTTCGCCACAACGCGCTCTTCATTGGGCCGAACGTCCGCCGCGCGGTTCAGGATGGCCGCGCCGACTACACGCCGATCTTCCTGTCCGATATCCCGTCCCTTTTCGCGCCCGGGGGTCCGCTGCCGCTGGATGTCGCGTTCGTGCATGTTTCCCCGCCAGATGCGGCTGGCAACTGCTCGCTCGGGGTATCCGTGGACTGTGCGCTGGCCGCCGCCCGCAACGCGAAGACGGTGATCGCGCTGGTCAATGCGAGCATGCCGCGCACCGGCGGGCATGCCTTTTCCTTGAACGCCATCGACTACGCTGTGCAGGTTGACCTTCCCCTGCCGGGCGGGCGGTCCCACCCGGCTTCGGCTGAGTGCGACGCGATTGGGCGAAACGTTGCGGGCCTGGTTCCCGACGGGGCCACGCTGCAGATGGGCATTGGCGCGGTGCCGGATGCGGTGCTGTCGTCGCTTGGCTCGCACAAGAACCTGGGGATCCATACGGAGATGTTCAGCGACGGCGTGCTCCCGCTCATTGAAAGCGGAGTGCTTACCGGCGCGGCGAAGACCCGCAACACCGGATTGCTCATCAGCGCCTTCGTTGTTGGTTCGCAACGGCTCTACGACTTCGTCGATCGCAACCCTTCGGTGGAGCTTCACCCGGTGGACTACACCAACAACGTGGATGTGATTGCCACGCACGACAACATGGTTGCGATCAACTCCGCCCTGAGCGTGGACCTCACCGGGCAGGTGGTGGCGGATTCCATCGGGCCGCGTTTCTACAGCGGCATCGGTGGCCAGGTGGACTTCATTCGTGGTGCAGCCCGTTCGCGCGGAGGGATGCCCATCATCGCGCTGCCGGCGACGGCGAAGGGAGGCACCCTCAGCCGCATCGCTGCCGAATTGCCGCAGGGGGCTGGCGTTGTGACCACGCGTGGTGATGTCCACTGGGTGGTGACGGAGTTTGGCGCGACGAACCTGCACGGGCGTTCGATTCGAGAACGGGCGCGTGCGCTCATCGATATCGCCCACCCGGACTTCCGTGCGGAGCTCGAGGAACGCGCGGGCGAACTGGGATTCCTTCGCCGCGGCTAGTCCCCGTCTTCGTCGGGCGGCGCCTGCCCCTTGAGGGCAGCGATGAGGTCGGCGGCTTCGCGGGCGCTGATGCGGCCCTGTTCGAGCAGCTGGATGACGCGCATTTCGGCTGCATCGGACCCGGCGGCGGATGCCGGGCGGCCGGGCCGCTGTGGGCGGACCCCGGGGCGTCCCGGTGCAGTGCTTCGCGCGGCCGTCTCCGCTCTCAGGAGCGCGCGGCCGATTCCCGTGTTCACGACCACATGGATGGGCGCGTCGGAGCCCCCAACGGGATAGTCGATCTTCGTTTGACCAATGCCGCTGCTGACGCGCGCGGTCACTTGCAGGCCCGGGGGCAACCGAAGCTCGGCGCCGCCCATGCCGGTGGTGATCTCGTAGTTCCCGGGGCTTGCCTCGGCGACTCCTACCGAAACATCGCCGGTGCCAGTTTCGCAGCGAACGGTGCCCGCGTGGGCGTCGACGGAAACGCGACCCGCGCCGACTTCAACGGCGAGGTCGCCGCTGACATGGCTGATCACGACGTCGCCAGCGCCCACATGAAGCCTTAGCTGCCGGGCTTCGAAGTTCGACATCTCGACTTTGCCGTAGCCCATGTCGATTCGTACTTCGCCGAGTCCGCCGGGGAGCACGACCTCCGCCTGGGCGCCCTGCCGGCGCCGGAAGAGCCGCCCCATGCTGAGCTTCACATGGATGACGAGGGAGTCGCCCTGCCGCTCCACAACAAGCTCTGGGGCTTGCTTGCTGGAAGACGCCGAGACAGCCGCCGCTTCGCCGCTGGCCGCCTGGCGAATCAAGAGCTTTCCGGCCGTATGGTCCACCTGTACTCGGTTGACGCCGGTAAGGTCGAGGTTTGCTGAGACCCGGGTGCCGGGGCCGTCGCTGCCGTCCCGCCGCTGTGAACGTGCCGAATCGCGGGCCTGGCGTGCAGAGTCCCTTGCCTGCCGGGCCGCGTCACGGGCGGCGCGGCGCTCCTCATGGCGCTCCCAGGAGCGGTCGCCCTTGCCGCCGGGGTTAGTCGTCATCGGTGTTGAGTTCGCGGAGGAGACGCGTGGCTTCAGCGGGCGAGACACGCCCCGCGGCCAGGTCATCAACTACGCGTTCACGTTGCCGGTCGAGGTTGTCGCCTTCGCCATGTTCGAAACCAAGCGCCACGAGGAGGTCGTTCAGGCGTCCCACAACCGTGGGGTACGAGATCCCGAGTTCTTCTTCAACGTCCTTGATTTTGCCGCGAGCACGAAGGAAGACTTCGACGAAGGAAAGCTGTTCGGCGTTTAGCCGCGCGAGAGGGCCACCGTCGAACTGTCCTTCAACAGTGACGCCACAGTCCGGGCATTCCAGTTTCCGGACACGCATCACAGCGGAACAACTCGGGCACGCCCCCACCAGCCGCGTCGATCTCAACCCATCGTCCTCCATGGTTTTGCCCTTCCCGCCGCCGCCCGGCCTAGCGGAATGTTTCCGCTGAACCCCGGCGGGGAAGGTCAATCACCGCTGCGCGCGGGCGGGTTGCCCATGCCTCAACGGTGGCGCTCACGGATCGCAGTGTACCTGCCATGAAACTCACAAGCGCGAGAACTCCACCTGGGTTGCCAAAACGAACGCGGCCACGTGTAGCGCGCAATTCTTCTCGCCTGGCGTCGATTCCATACTCAGTGACGATCAGGATGTTTTCCATCGTGCACCTCCTGTTTAGGATTATGAAGGTAAGTCTTGAGAAAATCAAGTACCGACTTCATGAGAGCGCGAATGCAGCTTGAGGTGTTCCCCGTGCAAGAGTCAGGGCAATCCCCATGCCCTTGTCCGCACAG
>CAZDZP010000032.1:0-15462 GCA_964509855.1 uncultured Anaerolineaceae bacterium
GGGACCAGAAGCCGCGCAGTTCGTCATTGCCGGGGTTCCAGTGCACCGGGTCGCTCTTGCGAAGTTCGCGGAACGCCTCGTGCGCCTCCTGGCTGGAGAAGAGTTCGAGGTTCAGGAAATCGAGGTGGCGCGGAAGCGAAGGTGCGGTCATGTGTTTTACCCACGGTAAGAAGTTGAATCTGCATTGTAGCGAACGGCCGATGGATTGCCACTGTTTGCGTCTATCGAACGTTGTGACCGGTTTGGCCAACGCCGGCTCGCAACAAAAGGCGAATCGAACATTCGCATCACTTTTGTCCGTGGTCTTTCGCCACAGGTGTCGAAGCTCCACCATTGAGGTATGACAACGCCAGCCGCGCCGACGCGCCGAAAGCTCCGCCACGATGACCCCGGCGCACGCGCGCGAATTCTGCGAGCCGCCATGCCGGAATTCGCGGCCAACGGTTTTCATGCCACCTCGCTGCGTTCCATCACCGAACGCGCCGGTTCCAATAAGCCGATGGTGTACTACCACTTCGAAGGCAAGGCGGGGCTCTATCTTGCGACCGTCGAATTCGTCATCGACGAGCTGGGCGCCGCCATCGCCGCCGCAACGCCTGTCGAGGATTCCATCGAACGGCTGCGACGCTACTCACGCGTGTACCTGGAGGCGTTCCTCGCGCCCGGGGCGCTGCCCCGCACAACGCTGCGTGAACTCGAAAGCCTGCCTGCCGACGTGCGCGACGCCATCGTGAAGCGCTTCGACCAGGAAGTGGTCGCGCCGCTAAGAACGATCCTTGTGGACGGCGTTCAAACCGGGCAATTCCGGGACATTCCCGTGGGCTGGTGCCTTTCCGGGATCATCTCGATTCTAAACGGTCTCATCCGTTCGAGCAGCCCGGCGAACCCGGAGACCATCGATGCCGGTGTCTCGCAGGTGGTGGACTTCTACGCGAAGGGTCTGTTGGCGAGCGCTGCAGCTGCGTATACGGCATCCCATCCATGATCGCGGGAAATGTCGGTTTCCACGCCCGAGGATTTTTTCGGGTAGGCGATCCACATCAGTCCGCCGGGCTTGAGTTTCTCGATTGCCGATCGCCATTCCGATTCGAGCGTTGCTTTGTTCGCGACGAACAGGTGGATGGCATCGAATGTCCCGTCAGCCGAGCGAGAAATTGAGGCGCCGGCCGGGAGCTCCCCGACCGATTCGGCATAGGCAGCAGGTGCGCCAATGGCAAGCACCGACGCCCCTTCCTTGATGCCGAGCTTCTGAGCCATCGTTCTGGTCACTCTGCCTCCGGGGCCTCGCGTCGATCGCAGATCGGCCCTTGTTCTGCGAGCGTATTGTTGTCCTATGAAGGGCGTTTTGTCGCGCATGACAATCAATGTCGTCGGCCGGGCCGTGTTGCCGGTCGCGGTGGCACTGGCTGCGCAGCTCGTGCTGCGGATGGGGTGGTCGACGGCCCCGTTCGCGCCCTATTCGATTGGCAACTGGGTGGTGCGTCGCACGCCCGGACCGCTGGCGACGGAAGCCATCGAACGCCTCGGGCACCGCGCTGCGGACATCCTTGCGCTTTCGATGGTGCTCGCACTCTTCGGCATCGGCTTTCTGCTTCGGAACCGGCCGCCGTGGCTGCTTGCAACGGTGTTGGCCGGGTTCACTTTGCTGGCAGCCTGGCTCGATCCCGTGCCGCGCGGATTCGGTGTCTCGCTCGCGTCGGCCGCGGTTGCTGCCGCCGGGGTGTTTGCGGCGACGTTACTGTTCGCGCCTCGCGACCGTGCGGAAAGCATTCCCAGCGCGTCGCGGCGGCGCCTGGTCACGGGTTCGGTTGCGACCGTCGCGCTGGTCTCGATGGGCGGCGCCAGCCTGCTTCGCCGGGAGCGGTTCGAAACCGAGCCGGTGGATGTCGCGGCCACAAACGTCCGCGAACCGGACGCCGCCTTCGTGGAGGTGCAGGGCCTTTCGCCGCGCATCACCCCGCCGGACGACCACTACGTCGTCGACATCAACCTCGACAAGCCGGAGGTCGACGCGAACCGCTGGGCGCTGCGCATCCACGGACTCGTGGCGAACCCGCGCGAAGTCACGTTCGAAGAAATCCTGGCGATGGAGGGCGTGGAGCAGCCCATCCAGCTGCTCTGCATTTCGAACTCGGTCGGCGGTGACCTGACCGGCAACGCGCTGTGGACGACGTTCCCGCTCGCGGACCTGCTCGAACCGGCCGGCATCGATTCCTCGGCGAGGGCGCTCCGGGTTCGCGCGGTCGATGGCTACGAAGACGTCCTGCAGCTCGACGCCATCCCCGGGGTGCTCGTGGCCTACGCCATGGGCGGCGAGACCCTGCCACGCCAGCACGGCCATCCGGTGCGGCTGATCATCCCCGGCCACTACGGCATGCGCAGCGTGAAGTGGGTGACCGAGCTCGAGGTCATCGACGAGCAGGCCGAGGGCTACTGGAGCAAGCGCGGCTGGGACGCCATCGCCCCCATGCGCACCGGCGTCCGCATTGACACCCCCCGCCGCATGGGGCCGGTGCCGGCCGAGTTCACGGTCGCGGGCATCGCCTGGGCCGGGCTGCGCGGCGTGAGCGCCGTCGAGGTGAGCACCGACATGGGCGTCACGTGGGCCAGCGCGCGCCTCGAGGACCCCATCGGCGAATACGCTTGGCGCCGCTGGCGCGTCGACCTCTCGCTGCCGCCGGGCAAGTACCAGCTTTCGGCCCGCGCCACTGACAGAGAGGGCAACGTCCAACCCGAAGCCTACGAACAGCCGCACCCCGCGGGCGTCGCCGGCTACGACTGGGTGGGACTGACGGTGGAAGCGTAGGGGGCGGCCGCCGATTGCCGATTCGAACTCCACCATAAGCGCACTACCCCTGTTATCCCGCCGTGGCGCTGGTAGAATCCGCCCCACCATCCACGGAGGGGGACATTCCATGGAAGTTCCACTGCTTTTGAACGACTTCCTGCGCCGCGCAGCGAAGCTCTATCCCAACAAAACCGCCATCGTCGACGCCGACAAGCGCTACACCTACGCGGAGTTCCAGGCGCGCAGCAACCAGTTGGGTCACGCGCTGATCGAACTCGGCATCCAGAAGGGCGACCGGGTCTGCATCCTCAGCCCGAACTCCCACTACTTCCTGGAGAGCTACTACGGCGTCACCCAGATCGGCGCCATCCTCGTGCCGCTGAACTACCGCCTGGTCGCCGCCGACCACGAGTACATTATCGACCACGCGGGCGTGAAGGCGGTGTTGGTTGACTACGACTACACCAACGTCATCGACCAGATTCGGCCGAACATCCCGAAGGTGCAGCACTTCATTTCGGCCGATCCGCGCAAGCCCGCGCAGACGCCCGACGGCTGGACCGACTGGGACACGCTCGTCGCGAACAAGCCCACCACCATGACGCCGCACGTAGACCAGGACGAGAACGACGTCACTTCCATTAACTACACCTCCGGCACCACGGCACGGCCGAAGGGCGTGATGCTCACGCACCGCAATGTGTACATCAACGCCTATAACTTCATCGCGCACCTGCGCATCCACCACAACGATGTGGAGATGTGGACGCTGCCGATGTTTCACGCGAACGGCTGGGGCGGCCCCTTCGCGCTTACGGCCATGGGCGCAACCCACGTCGTGCTGCGCGCCGTCGTCGCCGAAGACATCTACCGCCTTCTACAGGACGAGAAGATCACGTTCGCCTGCATGGCCCCGGCGGTGCTCAGCACGATCCTGAACTACCCGGACAAGGACAAGTGGAACATCGCGACAAAGCCGCGATTCGTGGTGGCCGGGGCTCCCCCGCCCGCCGCGTTCATCGAACGGCTGGAAAAGGAGCTGGGCTGGGAGTTTATCGAAATCTACGGTCTCACCGAAACGGCGCCCATCATCACTGTCTCCACGCCGGACTTCCACAATCCCGATGGCACCGACTACTCGCGTCGCTCGCGTGCTGGAGTCGAGGCCATCGGCGCCGACATCCAGCTCTTCGACGACGACGGCAATCCGGTCCCCATGGACGGCACCTCCATTGGCGAAGTTTGCGTGCGCGGCAACATGGTGCTGAAGGGCTACTGGGAACAGCCCGAGGAAACGGACCGCGCCATCTACGGCGGCTACTTCCACACCGGCGACCTCGCCGTCTGGGACGAATACGGCTCCATCCATATCGTCGACCGCAAGAAGGACGTCATCATCTCGGGCGGCGAAAACATCTCCAGCCCCGAAATCGAGGATGCGCTCTACAAGCACCCGGCCGTGCTCGAATGCGCCGTGATCGGCGTCCCCAGCGAAAAGTGGGGTGAGACGCCTAAGGCGCTCGTCGTCCTGCGTGAAGGCCAGACGGCCACGGAGGAGGAGGTCATCGCCTTCTGCCGCCAACACCTGGCGCACTTCAAGGCGCCCACAAGCGTCGACTTCGTCGAAGAACTCCCGCGCACCGCGACCGGGAAGCTCCAGAAGTTCGTCATCCGCGACAAGTATTGGGAAGGCGTGACGCGCCGCGTGAACTAGGGTCACGCACAGTTCGCATTCAGTCGGCCCGGGCGAGAGCCCGGGCCGGCGGTGTCTGAGTCCGTCCGCGACGTGATATCATTGTGATATCAGAGTGCCGGTGAAGGTCAAACATGCGCAACATCCTTATCCGAGATGTCCCGGCCGAAACGGTCGAAAAGCTGAAGCTTCTCGCGAAACGAGAGGGACGGTCGATGTCGGCCGAGATCCGGCGAATCCTCGAAGCCGAGATTGAGCGACAGCAAGCGGACGAAAAACGCCAACTACGCCTTGCCGAGTTCATGGAGCGCATGCGTGCCGAGTCGGAACGCGTACCACAGACCGACAGTGCGGACCTCATCCGAGAGGACCGGGATTCTGGTCACGGGCGCGACTCGTAGTGCCACTTGTCGTCGACGCAAGTGTTGTGGCGAAGTGGTTCTTTAGCGAAGAGGACTCGGACGCTGCTAGGGTGCTGCTGGATCGCGCGTCGGAACTCATCGCCCCGGAGTTCATACGCGTGGAATTGGTCGCTGTAGCCTGGAAGAAAGCCCAGCGAGGGCAGATTCCCTCTACGGGCGTCACAGAGCTCCCATCTCATATCGCCGATTTGCCGATGACGTTCGTCCGGGATCTGGCGCTTCTCCAGAGTGCCTCAGAAATCGCCGTCCGCTTTGACCGCACCGTCTACGATTCCCTGTACGTGGCCCTGGCGCTGCAGGAAGGCTGCCAGTTCGTCACGGCCGACCTGCGGTTGTACAACAGCCTCCGGGACGCCTTTCCGCAAACGATGGTTTGGGTTGCGGACCTGGCGGCGACGGAAGGCAACTAACCGCGGTAGCCACCCCGGGGACGTATCATTCGCGTTGTGGAGAACCCTCGACATGCCTGAAACACCCCTTGAAGTCGCCGAAGCACTCTTCACCGCTATCGAAGCCGGCGACGTTGACGCGGTTGCCGCGCTCTACGCGGACGACGTTGCGGTATGGCACAACTTCGACGACGTAACGCAGTCGCGGGACGAGAACCTCGCGACACTGGCGTGGATGACGCGCCGAGTTAGCGGCATGCGCTACGAGGTTCAGTCGCGCGTCGAAGTGCCCGGCGGCGTGATCCAGCAACACGTCCTTCGCGGCACCGCCCCGGGTGGTGAGCCGCTGGAGATTCCCGCCTGTGTGCGGCTATACGTCAGCGACGGACGTATCACGCGCATCGAGGAGTACCTCGACCCGGCGCAGGCGGCGGCGTTGCAGCCGTCCAACGCGGACATCGCGCGTCGATTCTTCGACGCCGTGTTGCGCGGCGACCTCGAACGTGCACTGGCATGCTGCTCCGAAGACGCCACCATGTGGAGCGCGGGCGCGGGTCCGAAGACGCTCCTCGCGAGAGTGCTGCTCCCCGCCTTGCTCAAGGTTGCCGCGAACGCCGAGGAGTTCGCCTACGAGGATGCTCGCTGCGAAAGCACCGCCGGCGGCTTCGTCGAACAGCACATCGTCACCGGCCGGGCACGCTCCGGCCAGAGCTTCAGCTTCCCGGTGTGCATCGTGGGGGCGGTTTCGAACGGCAAGATCACTTCGATGCGGGAGTACCTCGACCCGGCACAGGCGGCCGCGCTCGCCGGGTAACGTCACAGTCACGCGCTTCCGGTAGGCTACCGGCATGGAAAATCGCTCTCCCGGCTCGCGACTTCGTGACCTGATGGACGCGGGTGTCGTCGTCGCCCCCTTCGTGTTCGATGGCGTGCAGGCCCGCCTCGCCGAAGACGCGGGCTTTGACGCCGTCTACATGACCGGTTTCGGTACCGCGGCCACGTTTGGCCTGCCCGACATGGGGCTCATTGGCCTCGGCGAGATGTCGGCCAACGCGGCCCGCATCGCCGGCGCGGTCGGCATCCCCGTCATCGCCGACGCCGACACCGGCTACGGCAACGAAACGAATATCGCCCGCACTATCGCGCTCTACGAACGGGCGGGGGTCGCGGCCCTCCATATAGAAGACCAGGAATGGCCCAAGCGCTGCGGCTTCATGGAGGGCAAGCGCGTCATCCCACAGGAAGAGATGGTGCTGAAGGTCCGTGCCGCCGTCGAAGCGCGCACCGACCCCGGTCTCGTCATCATCGCTCGCTCCGACGCGCTCGCCCCCAACGGTTGGGACGACGCGCTTGCCCGCGTGCGCGCCTACCGTGAGGCGGGCGCCGACGTCGTCTTCGTCGACGGACTCAAGTCACGGGCCGATATCGAACGGGCGGCTTCGGAGTTGGATGGCATTCCGCAGCTGCTGAACTCGTGGCTGCTGACGCCGGACGAAGCGCAGTCGCTCGGATTCAAGCTCTACATCCAGCTTGGGGTGATGATGCGCCACTTCGCCGACTTCGCAGCCTCGCTGCGCGAACTACGGGAGACCGGGCAGGTCGCGCTTCCCGGCGGGTCCGCTTCCATCGAGCCCATCACGCGCGTGCTCACTGGCGGCAGCTGGGACGAACCGGGCGCGGACTAGAACTCGACCAGCAGGAATGGTTCGTTCGGCATCTCGCGGCGCCCCTGTTCTGCTTCGACCGTGAAGGCGACGGCTGCGTAGTTTTCGACAGGCTCCGCGGCCCATAGCCATGCGCCCTCGGTCGTGTCGTGGAAGGTGCTGCTGGGTTCGAACGTCGTGCCGTCTTTTGTGAACCAGGCCTGGTAGACGTCATTGCCTTCGAGCGCAGGGAAGCCCTCGCCCCTGACGTAGGCTTCGCGCACCCCAGGGCCGAAGAGGACAACCGCGCTGGCGCCGCCTGAAGATCCCTCCGCACGCACGAGCGTTTCCGCGGCTGCGGCATCGATGAGCGGCGTCGCACGCAACACCTGCTCTTCGAAATCGGAGCGATCCTGGTTGCCCCAATAGAAGCCGAAGAGCCCGGTGGCGAAGGCGACGATGATCGCTACCGCGACCGGGCCAACCCAGCGGTTGCCGGGGCCTGAATCGGCGTCGTCGACCGCTGCGAGTTGGGTTATGGCCATTCCAGTCTCCCGTGGCCGACCTCGTCGAAGGAGGGATTGGCCATCTTTTTCTACTGTATGGCCCGTCGGGTTCGGCCCAAGGACTGGAGGGCCAGACGTGAGGCGTCGATCGGCTCCAAAACCGGGCGGCGCGGTTCGCTATCGGCCGGGCAACCCGCTGGTGGATAATGGCCGGGTGAACCCCCAAACGGAAACCGTTCAGAACTGGCTTCGTCAGCTCCAGGGCTTCGAAGAGGCCAAAATCTCGTCTCTCGTACCTGTTAGCGGCGGCGCTTCGAACCTCACCTACTGCGTGCGGCTCGACGGTGCCCCCTATGCCGCTGTCGCGCTTCGCATACAGCGCAAGGAGGGCATCTTCCAGCCCTACAGCATCGTCCGCGAAACGCAGGTGCTAAGGAAGCTCGAAGCATCGACGCTGCCTGTGCCGAAGGTGCTCGGCGTCGAGTGGGACCGGGAAATCCTCGGCGACAAGTTCGCCGTGCTCGAGTGGATCGACGCGCCGCATATGGGCGAAGCCGGCGCCGATGCCAGCTTCGACGCCTTCACGCGCGCCGTCGTGCAGGTGCACCAGCTCGATTGGCAGGCGCTGGGGCTGGATTTGCTCGGCGTGCCGCTGAACTACGAGAACGCCGTCCTCGGCGAAATCGCGCCGGTGGCGAAGCGCATGCGCGCCTGGGAAATCGAAAAGGACCCGCTACTTAAGCGCGCTGTGTCGCTTCTGCAGTCACGCCGCCCTACTGAAGGTGAGATAGCCTTCTGCCACGGCGACATCAACGTGTTCAACTACCTGTTCCGGGGCGGCGAAGTCGTCGGCATCGTCGACTGGGAGCAGGCCCGGCTCGGCGATCCCCGGTCGGACGTTGGCCAGCTGCTGGCGCTTTCGATACTGAAGGGCGCTCCCTTCGGCGACGTGAACGCGATGCCCTTCCTCCTTGCTTACGAGGCGGCCGCCGGCAGAAAGCTCGAGTACATGGAGTACTTCCGCGCCTTTTGGGCGTTCCAACTGACGGTGATTTACCACGGATGGGTGAAGTTCAACGGTACGGACCCGTGGTTTTCGCTGCCCCAGGTGAGCGAGTTGTTGGAATCTGCCCTCGCGGAAATCGACTGACATGTCGTGGCAGGACCGCCCCGAACCCTACCGGCATTTCCGGTTTCCCAGAGTTCTGAGATGCCCAGGGCCACCGCGCTCGCGAGCGATGCTGGCGGAACTCCCTTCGACAGGCCACGTCATTGACGATGCCCGGAACGTGCGGCAACAAGGGGACTCAGGCGATCTCGCGGCGGTCCAGCTCCTCCCGGACAACACGGCGCAGGGTGGCTTCGAGCCCCGGTTCTGTCCGCGCAATGTGCTCGCGAAGGGCGTCGTTGATGCGTGTTTGGTAACTGCCGCCGCCGCTGGCATGCACGGACGCCCGGAACCAATCGAGGATGTCCTCGTCGATCCGAATGGTGATGCGTTCCTTCGTGCGCGCTGGAGGCAGAACCGGACCGCGCGTTCCCTTGCTGAAGTCATATTCGTCGTTCATTGGTTGTTCCAGTACTGGCGTTGCTCCGCTGGTGTGGATTTGCGGGCGGAAATGATGCGAATCGCTGATCCGCGGAAGGTGTAGACGACAACAAGCGTTCGCCCGATTGCGTCCAGAGCCAGCGTGATGAAGCGCTGCTCGTTGCCCACCATCTCCTGGATCGTGAGGGCGTTTGAGTCTTCGAAGACGGTCGCGGCGTCCGCGAAATCGACAGCGTGCTTGGATAGGTTTGCGCGAGCTTTGACGGCATCCCACTCGAAGTCGCTCATCGTATGTACATTGTACATACGTCACCGGGCGCATGCTATTCGCGTCTCCCACGAGCCCTCCCCGGCCTGCTAGGATGTTGCATCTCGAAAGGGGGTCCGCGTTATGACAGCACCGCTGGCAGGCATGCGCATCCTGGACTTCACGCAGTACGAGGCCGGTACCTCCGCCACCCAGACGCTGGCGTGGTTGGGCGCCGATGTGGTCAAGATCGAGCCGCCCGGCTTGGGCGAACCGGGGCGGGGTCGCGCAGCGGGCCCGTTGGACCGCACGTACTTCCTCGTCCTGAACGGCAACAAGCGCAGCGTCGCCGTCGACCTGAAGCACCCGGAAGGGCGGGCGCTGGTCCAGCGGCTGGTGCCGAAGTTCGATGTCGTCTCGGAGAACCTGGCGCCGGGTGCGATGGAGAAGCTCGGTTTCGGCTACGACGAACTGAAAGCGCTCCACCCGAAGCTCATCTACGCGTCGATTAAGGGGTTCGGTTCGAGCGGTCCTTATTCGGACTACCGCAGCTACGACATGGTGGCGCAAGCAGTGGGCGGCAGCATGTCCATAACCGGTCGCATGGAAACCGAGCCCTTCCGTTCGGGCGCGACCTACGGCGACACCGGCACCGGCATGAAGCTGGGCATCGGCATCCTTGCGGCCTACGTGCGGATGCTGAAGGAAGGTGTGGGCGCGCACGTCGAAGTTTCGATGCAGGACGCCATCGCCAGCTACTCGCGCGTCGGCTTCCTCGGTCGCGAAGCTGTCGGCGACCCCGTGCCGCGGCAGGGGAACAACCTGCGCAACCTGCCGCCCACGAACACCTACCAGTGCAAACCCTTCGGCCCCAATGACTGGTGCTATGTCGTCGCGAACACGGCGCCGATGCTGGAGCGCCTGCTCGTGGCGATCGGCCACCCGGACCTGGTTGACGACCCGCGTCTGCAAACAGTTTCGGCCCGCCGCGAGAACGAAGAGTGGCTGCAGGGGCTCATAGGCGCATGGACCGCCGAACGCACGAAGCACGAGGCGATGTCGGAGTTGCAGGAATGTGGCATCCCCGCCGGCGCGGTGTTCGATTCTGGTGACGTGTTCAACAGCGACCACCTGAAGCAGCGCGACATGGTTCAGGTGGTGGAACACCCGACGCGGGGAGCGGTCGAGATCCTCGGCAACCCGATCCGCATCGACCACGAAGGAACGCAGCTCACGCCATCGCCCCTGCTGGGCGCCGACACCGACGACGTGCTCGCGTCGGAGCTGGGCCTGGGTGCGGACGAACTGGCGCGGCTGCGAGCGGAGTGCGTGGTCGGGAGCGAGGGCTAGGCGGACCTTGGGGCTGGTGCAACAAGGGAACCGCCAACGCTGTCCGGCGTGAACCGGACGGTGAACGCGCGGAGTCACTCTGGTGAACTGCGACGCGATTCGTGTTCGCCGTGGCTGGCGTTCGCTCGCCCAAGGTCGACTCTTGAGGCATGTCACTTCGATTTGCGTTGCTCCCTTTGGTCGCCGCCGTCGCCTTTCTGTTCGCTGCCTGCAATGGTCATGACTCAGTCGGCGAACGCGATTTACCAACCGCGGTAGCAGACGATTCGGGCCAGGACCCAGACGAGCCTGTCACCTTGCTCGTACCCTCCGATCAGGAGTTGGTCATCGAGGTCGAGCATGTCCTGCCAATCGTGGGTGAAAAAAGCGATATCACCGTCAGGCTGTCCTCCCCCGAAGCGTCCCAGACCGCCAGGCTCCTCATCTCCACTCCCGATGGGAAACGTGAGGTCTCCCAGGAATTGGGTGCGTCGTCCGATGGCCGATGGACCTACAGTTGGACGCCCTCGACCTACGGCCTGTATTCGATTTCGGCGACTTCCGAAGGATCGCAGAAGAAGCGGGCGCTCGAAGACTTCTTCGTTGCACCGCCGGGCTACCAGGTGACCCGGCGAACCGGCGTTGAGCTAGACGACCTGAACGGCGACGGGTGGGCTGAAGAGTTGCGAGCAAAGGTGGAGATTGTGGTACCCGAAGGCGGCGACTACATTCTTTCCGTCGTCGTCGCAGATGGTGCTGGGTTCCCTGCTTCGTCCGCAGCGTCCGTAGAGGCGTACTTCGAAGCCGGAGCCCATGAACTCGAGTTAGTTTTCGATGGCTCCCACATCCGAGAGAACGCAGCTTCGGGACCGCTGCAACTCGTCGGGGCATGGCTGTCGTTGTCGGCTGTCGGAGGGTTTCAACCCGTGGCTTATGCTGCCGTTGTTGATACGGATCTCGGGGTCGAAATCGCTGACCTGCAACCACCACCGCCCTCCATCGACTTTGATTCCTTCGCAGATAAGGGGATTGACGAGGATGGAGATGGAGTACTGGAAGGCATCGCCTTTACCGGTGAATTCCGCGCTCCAATCGACGGTAACTACACCGTCCAGGTGACGCTGAAAGATTCCAGGGGTCGCGATGTTTCGTTGGAAATGTGGTCACGCACGGTCAAGGCTGGTGTGCACCAGTTCGTCGTGAACTTTGGCGCACAGGAAATCTTGTACTCGGGGGAAGATGGGCCGTACCACGTGACGTTCGTTGCCGTGACTCTCGACACCCACGGGCCCAGAGCCTACGAACGGGAAACTTACGTGACGGCGAGCTACACGCGTGCCGACTTCTCGGCGAAGCAAACGCACGAAACGGCCGCTTCGCTGGACACTCCCAAGAGCTTCCTTTCAGGCACGTCCGGGCACATGACCTTCATTCCCATCGCTATCGACTCCCCTATCGGTATCAACGTTGAGGTCATGACGGGGGCCGAGGGTGGCGTGCTCATGCTGCGCGACCCGTCTGGTAGCACTCTCTTCGTGGCGCGACCGTCGAAGGGCCTCAGCTTCTTACGCGATCTACCCCTCTCTGACGTGGGTGAGTATGTCTTCGTCTACGAATCGGGCAGCGCGTCTTCGGAATCAGTCACTATCACCGCGAGGCCGGTACCGCCACCGGTCGAGATTCAAGTCAATACAAACGAACCCGTCACGGTTGAGACCACAGTCCCGGGTCAGATGCTCGTTATCGAGTTCCACACCGACGAACACAGTCGCTACCAACTTGTTTTGCAAAGCGATGCAGTTCTCAGCGGCATCATGCACCTTTTGCACCCCTCCGAAGGGGGGAGAAGTATGGAGTTCGAAGACGGTAGGCCCAGGCCAGCGTTCTTCGAGTTTCCAACTGCGGGCCTCGCGCGGATCGTGGTGGTTCCAGACAAGGCGGAAGCCGGTGTCATCAACTTCGAGATCGTGAGTGAGCGCCAGCAATAGTCGTCCCAGTTAGGGAACGCCGTGACGGGGAGGTGCGCTAACGCTGCATCACGAAACACGCGATCTGCCAACGCTCCGGCCCCTTCGACCAGATGTACGCCGCGCCGAAACTCGCCACCACGCTCCCGTCTTTCCGCTCCCGTAGCGCCTCGCATTTCACCAGCGCGGTCGCCGGGTTCAACACAGTGATATCGAAGTTGCTCAACACCGACCGTTCGTAGCCCGTGCCGTCCAGCGCCCGGATGCCTGCTTCGTAGCGGGCATCGATGTCTTCCGGTGCGCTCATCACACCAACGTCCCCATTCTTCGCGAACGACAGGACGGGCAGCCGCATCCACGGTCGCATGAGCGACGAGTCGTTCGCGTGCACCGCCTTCACAAAGGTCGAGTTGTATGCCTGCACATCGGCCTCTATTTCGGCTTTCAGCGCCGCCAATTCTTGCTCTGTCATGGTTCCGCTCCTCACGTTGCCTGCGGGTCAGTCTTCGAGGTCCCGCAGCCGCGCGATAGTATCAGCCGAAACGCCAGCGAGCTTCCGGATGAGCCATGTCTCGCTGATGTGCTCGGCCGCGTGTTGGATGGCACGCTCGGCCCACCACTCGACGGTCACCTCGCCCCAGAACGAAGGCTCGGTGCCCCGCCGCTCCCAGTCATCCGGGCCGAGTTCCGCCAGCCGATCGATGAACGTCCCCCGCAAGTCGCAAAACGCGTCCGCTAGCGAGGCGAGCGTCGCACCTTCCGCCGGTTCGGGCGTGCTCACCGCAACGACCGCCGCCACGCCATCGCTCAGCAGCCCCTTGAGCCCCACCACGTATCGGCCCTCCGCCTCGCTCATGTGCTGCAAGTGCTGGCGCAGCGTCCACGCACCGGGCAGATACACCGCGTCCCCGGTGTCTTCCACCCAGTACCGCCCGGCGTGCGCCACGAACGCCCGCTGTGCATCGAGCAGTTGGAAAAGCGATTCGCGTCGATCCATCGCCACTTCCATCCCCCTCACTCCCCCTCCCGGAACACCACCCGCTCCCGCGGCGAGCGGTCGACTTCGAGCCGGAAGATGTCCGGCCGCGAGTAGTGGCCGCCGATGTCGTTCATCGACTTCTTCGCCAGCAGCTTGTCGAGCGGCACCGTGGCCAGCAGCAGCTTCTCCTCGCACGAAACCGGACCCTCCAGCACCTTCCCCATGGGGTCGATGATGCAGCTTTCGCCGGTCAGCGAATCCAGCAAGTTCGCGTGCTCTTCGAAGGGCGTGCTCCCGGGCGCAGGGCCCAGTCCGTCGGCGCTCAACACGTAACACCCCGCCTGGAACGCGAAGGCCTGTGCCATCAACTGGCTGCCCGATCCGCGCATGTCGGGCCACGCCGCCAAGTGGAACTGCGTGCCCTGTGCCGCCAGCGTGTAGCCCGGCAGCATCATCACGTGCTCCCAGCAGTTCAGGCCGCTCAGCCGTCCATACGGACGCTCGTACACCCGCAGCCCTACCGCATCGCCTTCCGACCAGTAGCGCCGCTCCGAATCCGTCGGCTTCAGCTTTCGGTGCCGCCCGAGGATTTCGCCTTCGTTCGATATGAAGAGCAGCGTGCAGTACACGCTGCCGCCCGTTACCTCCTGCTCCACCACGCCGATGGACAGGTCGAGCTTCGCCTCACGCGCGGCCGCGCACAGTTGCTCCGTTTCCTGACCGGGGATGCGAATCGCGCTGGAGATGTACCGGTGTCGCGCCTCCTTGTAGGCATCGGTCCAGGGGACGTTCTTCCAGTAGGGGTAGCCCGGTAGCCAGGTCTCGCTGAAGGCCAACAGGTCCACGCCCTTGCGCCCCGCCTCCGCGATCCACTCGCACGCCTTCTCCGTCGATGCCGCGCTGTCGAAATACTCGGGCGCCGCCTGCGCCACGCCGAGGGTCACTTCCTTCGCTACGCTCATGACTCACCGCCTTCGCGCGCAGGATACCCCGCCCGGCAACGCAGTGATCGAGCCGGGAGTCACGTTAGGCGGCGCCCCACCGATTAGCAGCTAACCTCGAACGAACCCTCCGCCGTTTGCCCGGTTCCGGACGTGAACGTCCCCTCACCCCGCAGCTTCTGACCATCGAGCTCCATGCTGATGTCGTCGCCGAGCCAGTTCACGCTGCCGTCACCACTTTCGATACTCGCGGAGATGAAGTCGCCGTTGGGGTCATAGTCGATCGTGATCTCGATGTCTTCATCCTCAGCGGCATGGCCCCAGATATAGACAACAGGACCGCTGAACACGCTGCATTGGCCGTCCGGCACCACGGTCCAGCTTTCGTCGCCGATTCTGATGGTGCCTCCACTGTCGCCCCCGCCACCGCTGGGCTGGCCGGCGGCCTCTGTCGGCTCAGGGGAGTCATCGTTACCGCCGTTGGCTTCGGTCGTCGCGGTCGGCTGGCCAGCAGGCGTGCCACCGTTCGTCGTATCGTCATCATCGTCGCCACATCCCACGGCTACCGACCGCGAACGTGAGCATGAGTGCCAGCACTATGCCTTCCAGCCTGCGAATCCCCCACCGTTGCATACCGCCTCCTCCTGTCGCCGCTTTGGTCGCCGGCGAGTCTAGCACGGGAAGCTCGTACCCCCGGACCCGCCGCTTTCGCCGCACCGCTACAATCATTCCACCACCACTCGGAGCACCGACATGTATGCACTCCTCGTCACCTGGGACCTTTCCGAAGGCGCGAAGACCGACCGCGAGGCCCTTCGCGAATACCTCCTCGAACGCTCCATGCCGCGTTTCCGGCAGATGGACGGCCTCCGCCAGAAGGTTTGGGTCTCCCAGCCCGGCGGCAAGTGGGGCGCGATGTACCTCTTCGAAAATGACGCCGCCCGCCAGGCCGCCATCGTCCACCTCCCGGAAAGCCCCGTCGTCGAGCTGACCGGAAAGCACCCCACCT
>CAZDZP010000033.1:0-9424 GCA_964509855.1 uncultured Anaerolineaceae bacterium
AGAAAACGGCCGTCGTCGAGCCGTCCGAGGACATGAGCTTCCTGGTCGGGGACGATCCGATCCGCATCGAGATGGAGTTCGTCGAGACGCAGGACGTGCTGCGCGATGCGTGCCTGCAGCGTTGCACCTTCTACCACCGGGGTCCCAATGGTGACTGCGGAACCATCGAGGAGCATGAGCACCTCGAAGTCCACCATGTCACCCGGTTCGCCGGTGAGCCGCCCAACTTCAAACTCTTGGCCTTGTGTCAGGCGCATTTGGCGCCCATCGGCGCGAACAATCGCATCCACAGTGCTTCACTCCAGGATCATGGGTACAAAAAGACAGTGTACGAAGTGGCCCGCTCTGTGGTCAAAGCGGGCCACCGTGTTTGTGCTTCAGAAACCCTAACCCGCTCCGGGTTTGGGGTCGATGTGTGAAGTACCTCCGCCTTCCCACGCCAGGCCGGGTTTCCGGGGCGCTTCGAAGCTCGGGCGTTCCTCGGTGCCGGACGATTCGGGTTCGGAAGGCTTAGGCGGGTCCTTCTCCTTCAGGTCGGCTGGCGGCCACGATTCATTCGGATCGCTATCAAGCAGCCGGGCGAGCGGCTCCCCTTCAATCGTTTCGACCTCGAGCAGCACGGTTGCCAGCTTGGTCAGCAGGTCTTCGTGTTCGCGCAGTACTGTGCGGGCACGCTCCTGTGCGTCCTGGATGAGAGCGCGAACCTCCTCGTCGATCTGCTCGGCGATCTTTTCGGAGTAGTTCCGCGTTTCGGCGATCTCCCGGCCAAGGAAGATCATCTCATCCGTCTTGCCGAATGTGCGGGGCCCGAGGTTGTCGCTCATGCCCCAGCGGGTAACCATCGCGCGGGCGATTCGCGTCGCCTGTTCGATGTCGTTGGAGGGGCCGGTGGAGGCCTCGCCAAAGATGAGTTCTTCCGCCGCATGACCACCAAGTGCCACCGCGAGCTGGTCGCGGAACATCCGGCGCGTGCGGTAGTGCGTCTCTTCGTCGGGGAGGAACTTTGTGTAGCCGCCCGCCATGCCGCGGGCAACGATTGTCACCTTGTGCGGTGGGTCGTGGTGCTCCATAAAGTGCGCGAGAACCGTGTGCCCACCTTCATGGAAGGCCGTCACCTTCTTCTCGTGCTCGCTCATCACCCGGCTCTTGCGCTCCGGACCCATCGACACGCGATCGATGGCCTCTTCAAACTCGTTCATCGAGATGATCTTCTTGTTGCGGCGTGCAGCAAGAATGGCAGCTTCGTTCACAAGGTTGGCGAGGTCGGCGCCGCTGAAGCCCGGGGTCGACTTCGCGATGACTGCGGGGCGCACGTCGTCGGCGATGGGTTTGCCCTTGGTGTGCACGGCGAGGATTGCTTCGCGTCCCTTCACGTCGGGGCCATCGAGAATGACCTTTCGGTCGAAACGGCCGGGGCGAAGAAGGGCAGGGTCGAGAATGTCGGGGCGGTTGGTCGCCGCGATGATGATGACGTTCGTCCCCGTATCGAATCCGTCCATCTCCACGAGAATCTGGTTCAGGGTCTGTTCGCGTTCGTCGTGGCTACCGCCGAGGCCAGCGCCACGCTGGCGGCCGACCGCGTCGATTTCGTCGACGAACACGATGCAGGGGGCATTCTTCTTTGCCTGGTCGAAGAGGTCGCGGACGCGGCTCGCGCCAACACCCACGAACATCTCGACGAATTCGGAACCGGAGATGCTGAAGAACGGCACCCCCGCCTCTCCAGCGACAGCGCGGGAGAGCAGGGTCTTACCGGTACCGGGAGGGCCAACCAGCAGCACGCCCTTCGGAATTCGCGCACCAAGGGCAGCGAACTTTTCCGGGTACTTCAGGAACTCGACAACTTCGACGAGCTCTTCCTTCGCTTCATCGCAGCCGGCCACGTCGGTGAAAGTCACGGTGACCTTGCTACCGGTGAACAGTCGCGCACGGCTCTTTCCGAAGCTCATCGCCTGGGAGTTGGAGCCGGAAGCTTGCCGCATGATCAACAGTAGGAAAGCGCCGAATAGCAGGAAAGGCAGGAGATCCAGCAGCAGGCCGAGCCATGGGCCGAACCCGCCGCTCTCCTGGTACTCGAGCACCACGCCGGGTTGCGTTGGTTGCCCGGGTGTCGAGATCGGTCCGTTGATCGAGATGCCGCGCTCAACGAGCAGCGACTCAATATCGGTGTTCGCACCGATCTTCGACCTGCGCACATCGGCCTGGCCGCCCGCTTCCGTGGAAACGTAGGTCACGGTCAGGTCCGTCCCGTCGACTTCAATCGTGTCGATCAGGTTGTTTTCTGCGTCGGAGACGACCTTGCCGAAAGCGATTTCGGGATGGTCTTCTCCACCTGAGAAAAATGCGAATACGATGGCAATGATCGCTACGAGAGCGAGGAGCCAGAGTAAGCTATTGCGTAGCCAGCGAGAGTACAAATTGCTTCTCCACGGTGCGGTAGCGGGATCGCACTGAGACGAGTATAGCAGACACAAAAGGCCCCTTCGGACGGGCCGTGTAAGCCTGCCTATACGCATCGGATTGGTCGATGCCCACGGGGCACCTCCTTCAGTTATGCCAACTTTCGTGGCCCCGCGCAATTAGCCTTTTCCCTGTAAGTCGGCGGGCAGTCACGTATCGGTGATAAACTCTCGCGGGCGCGCTGCGCCTCTCCCACTTTCACCATGAAGGACTTGCACGCATGAAGCTTGCTTTTGTAGGGGGCACTGGCCCCGAAGGACTCGGTCTGGCTATGCGCTTCGCGCGCGCTGGCCACGAAGTTGCCATTGGTTCACGCTCCACAGAGCGTGGCGAAGAGGGCGCGGCCAAGGTTCGCGATGCTGTACCGGGCGCAGTCGCCACGGGCGCGGACAACGCCGCGGCTGTAGCCGAAGCCGAAGTCGTGTTCCTCACATTCCCTTATAGCGGACAACAACCCACCCTCGAAGCGCTGGGAAGTGCCCTCGATGGCAAGATCGTGTGCAACGTCGCCGCCCCGCTGGAGTTTGTGAAGGGCATCGGCGCAGTCGCGCTCAGTGTCCCCGGCAACAGCGCCGCCCAGGAAGCCGCCGAGCAGCTTCCCAACGCAACGGTCGTTTCCGCGTTCCAGAACATGAGCGCCGAGGAGCTGATGGAGCTCGACCATCCCATCGAGGCGGACGTCCTTGTATGCGGTCGCGACGCCGACGCCAAGCAGGTCATCATTGGATTGGCCAACCAGATTGACGGCGTACGCGGTATCGACGCAGGCGGTCTTTCGCAGAGCCGCTACGTCGAAATGATCACGTCCCTCCTCATCAACCTGAACCGCAAGCACAAGACCCAGACGAGCATCCGCATCGTCGGGCTCGATACCAACGGGGACCACTAACTGTGCCAACCGTGCGCAACGGCGACGTCTCGATCGCCTACCAAACGCGCTACGAGGCTGGCGAAAGCGCTCCGGCCCTGGTGATGGTGTTTGGCATCGGTGGCGCCAGCAGGGACTGGTGGGAGGAGTTCCCATCGGACCTCGCGAAAGACTTCCGGCTTGTCATGATCGACAACCGCGGCACTGGCGATAGTGACAAGCCGCAAGAAGCTTGGTCGATGGACGACATGGTGGGCGACATCACCGCCGTTCTCGAACAAGAAAACGTGGAGACCTTCCACCTGCTCGGCTGTTCGCTGGGGAGCATGATTGTCCGCCACTGGGTGAAGCAAAATGGCGGCAGCCGGATACGCTCGCTCTCTTTGCTTTGCGCCCCGAATGGCATTGCCGCAACGGAAGAGGATCAGCGCGCTGCCCTGTTCTGGGATCCCTCCGTCCCGCTCATCGAATCCGCAAGGAAGTCGTGGCAGATCGTGCATCCGTCGCAATGGGCATTGGACAACGACCTCATGCTCGCCACTCGTTTCGCCGAGGACATGAAGACCCCCACACCCGCGCGCACCTTCCAGTTCCAGCTCCAGGCGGCTCTCGCAGCCGGGGACGCTAACGATGCGATAAACGAGCACTCGTGGCCCGTCCTTGTTCTTCATGGGGACTCGGACCGGCTGGTGCCGCCCGCCAACGCGGAAGCGCTCCTCGCGGCAGTTCCCCGCGCCAGTCTCGTCATGCTCCCCGGCGCGAGCCACAACTTTTGGTCCCACGCGCCAGCGGAGAGCGCGGCCGTGATTCGCGCGTTCCTGAACACAGCCGAGAAGGAGATCCCATCGTGACCGGCCTATCCATCTTCGGCGTCCCAGGGCTCCCCGAAATCGAACGCGGCGCCGATCTCGCCAGCATGATCGCGGAGGCTTCCGCTGCCGCCGGCAACTCGATCGAAAACGGCGACGTAGTGGTGGTCACCTCCAAGATCGTCTCCAAGGCCGAGGGCCAAACCGTCGAGCTCGCTTCCGTCGACGTTTCACCCTTCGCCCGGCAGTACGCCGAGAAGTGGGACAAAGAGCCTGCGGTCATCGAACTTGTGCTCCGCGAGGCGAAACGCGTTGTGCGCCAGGTAGGGCCGGTGCTGATTACCGAAACTCACCACGGCTTTGTCTGCGCGAACAGCGGTGTCGACCAATCATCCAGCGGCGCCCACGGCCGTGCGGTGCTGCTGCCGGCCGACCCCGACGACAGCGCGAAACAGCTGCGCAAGCGATTCGGTGAGCTAGGCGCGGACGTTGCGGTCATCATTTCGGACACCTTCGGCCGCCCGTGGAGAGAAGCCCAGACCGACATCGCCATCGGCCTCGCCGGTATGAACCCCGTGGTGAGCTACATCGGCCAGGTCGATCCGCACGGCCACGAGTTCCGGGTGCAGGTGGTGTGCGCAGCGGACGAGCTGGCCGGCGCGGCGGAACTCGTCAAAGGCAACGTAAGCCGCGTCCCCGTCGGGGTCATCCGCGGGTTCAAGTGGGAGCCCGACGAAGAAGCCACCATGAAAAGCGTGCTTAGGGATTCAGCCAATGACCTCTTCCGCTAAGTTCGAACAGCCCCTTGCCGTATCCGTGCAGTTGCTGCGCGATGGCGCAAAGGCCCCCTTCCGCGCGACCGAGTTCGCAACCGGGTGGGATCTCTACGCCTGCCTCGGAGCTGACGAAGTCGTCGTCGGCCAGGTGCCCGTGGTCATTCCAACGGGCCTGGCGATGGCTGTTCCGCCGGGCTGGGATGCGCAGATTCGTCCCCGAAGCGGCCTTGCCCGCAAAGGGGTACTGTCGACCTACGGCACGCTCGACGCCGACTACCGCGGTGAACTGATGGTAACCATGTACACCGTTTCGCCCGATATCCAGCACACAGTGCGCGATGGCGAACGCATCGCACAATTGGTCGTTTCCCGCCACGCCGAATTGGACTTCCACCAGGTGGACGAGTTGCCCCCGACCGCGCGAGGCGCGGGTGGTCATGGCAGTACCGGCACCTAACGGTTCCCGTCACCGCCACGCGCGCATGCTTTGGCCGTAAGACACTGGCCCGCTATTCTCAAATGTCTAGGCCTTCAAGGATTACGACCATGGGATACGAACTCGATACGCTCATTCCGAATGAAGCGAAGACAGGCTTGCCTGACTTCGGCAGCGGCGACACCGTCCGCGTACACGCAAAAGTCGTGGAGGGTTCACGGGAACGAATCCAGGTCTTCGAAGGCGTGGTCATCCGCACGCGTAGGAAGGGTCTCGTCTCCAACTTCACCGTCCGCAAGCTCGCGAGCGGCGTCGGCGTCGAACGAACCTTTCCCATCAACAGCCCGCGCGTGGAGAAGATCGAAGTCGTGCGGCGCGGCAAGGTACGGCGCAAGAACCTGTACTACCTGCGTGGGCTGACCGGCAAGGCCGCCCGCATCAAGGAAAAGCGCTACTAGTCAGCGTCTCAGTTCAAGCAAAGAAGCCCCCGCATTTACCGGGGGCTTCTTCTTTGCCGCTACCCTTCGATGACAACCGTGCCGGCCATGCTGTCGCCGTGCACTCCGCATTGGTAGCTGAAGGTGCCAGCTTCGTCAAAGGTGAAGCTGAACGACGAGCCCGTTCCGGTGAGCGTCTCTGACTCCACCGGTTCCCCGGCGAACTCCCCCACGACCGAATGAGGAAACTCACCGCTCCATTCCCAGACCACGGTACCGCCCGTTGCAATCGTCACTCGCGCGGGAGTGAAGCTGTTGTCGGCGATAGCCACCGTCGCTTCCTGCGCGGCCCCGGAACCATTGTCGTCCCCGTTGCCATTCCCGTTGGACGCACCGTTGGCGTCGTCGTCATCATCACCGCACGCCACAGCCGCCACTACCAGCAGCGCGGCGCAGGCGCCTAGTGTCAAATGTCTGCGCAATCTTCCAATGTTCATGATGCTCCCTCCTGCGTGGTTCCCTCCACGAAAGACGGCGCAATGCTACTCGATTGACGCAATGAATAGGTAAAGGGGCTGGCCGCCGTCGACGATTTCAACCTCCAGCCCCGGGAGGCCTTTGCTGAGCTCCCGCTCTAACTCATCCCCGGAAACGGTTGTCTCGTCGCCGACGAACACCGTCGCCAGCGATGCCGACTCGGGTGCGACGGCCGTGACCCCGGCTAGGAGCGCTTCGATGGCGCCTTCGCGCGAAGCGACGAGCTTGCCGTCGGCCAGCGCGATGAACTCCCCTTCCTGGACTGCAACGCCGTCGGCCGTTCGGCTTGTCGTAGCTTGCGTCACTTCCACCGTGGCGACCGAGGTCATGCTCTCGCCCATTTGCCGGAGGTTCTCTTCCAGGCTTGCTTCCAGGTCGTAGCTCAAAAGTGCCGCGAGCCCTTGCGGCATGGTCTTCGTAGGAACGACGTGCAATTCGCAGCGGCTGATTTCGCGGGCCTGTTCGGCCGAAAGCAGCACGTTTTCGTGGTTGGGCAGCACGATCACGTCCGGTACGTGGAGCGCGTCGGCCGCCCTTGCGATGTCCCCTGCTGAGGGCTTCATCAGCGAGCCGAGCTCAGCGATTCGCGCGCCGAAGTCCCGGAAGGCACGGTCGAAGCCCGCCCCGGCGCTCAATGCCAGTACGGCAACTCTAGCTGTGGGAGCAACTTCGCCTTCGGCCAGCCGGGCGGCCTGCTCGCCCATGTCGTCGACTTTTAGGCGGCTGGTGGTGCCAAAACGTTCGGCAACGGTCACCGGCGCTCCCGCGTCGAGTGCATGGACGTGGATGCGGGCGGTCGTTTCGTCCCCCACGACGACTACTGAAGTACAGTCGCTGGCCTGGAGTGCAGCCCGGATTTGTTCCAAATCGATGGGAGCTTCGTCGTTCGCCACCAGGAACTCAACGCAGTAGCCGAAATCCTCGCCCTGGTGAGATTCCGCGAAGACCCGGGCGGAGCTGCTGTCGCTCGCGACATCTTCGGCTGGCGCTGGTTCGCCGAGTATGCCGGCCCGGATGCCGCGAAGGATGACACAGATGCCTTCACCACCGGAGTCGGTCACCCCCGCTTCGCGCAGTTGGGGCAGTTGGTCGATGGTCGCGGCTTCGGCTGCTTCCGCGCGTTCGATGGCGGCTTCGAGCACGTTCACTGCCCCTTGCCCCTCTCCACCATCAGGCAGGCCCTTTGCGAACTCGGTTGCTGCTTCCGCAGCTTCCCGGAGCACCGTGAGCATGGTGCCTTCGCGCGGCTCTGCAACCGCCCCATAGGCTCGTTCTGCTGCCGCAGCCAGCCCCCTGGCAAGTCTGGCGCCGTCCAGTGACCCAAGGTCCTTGGTCCCTTCAGCGAGGCCCCGCACCGCCTGCGACATGATCACCCCCGAATTGCCGCGTGCGCCATAGAGTGCCGCCTTCGCAAGCGTGGCGAACACTTCTCCCGCACCTACGCCGGGCGGAAGCTTCTCCACGCCTGCCATGGCTTCATCGAACGTAGCGGCCATGTTGCTGCCGGTGTCGCCATCCGGGACCGGGTACACGTTGATCGCGTTCAGGTGGGCTCGATTCGCTCGCAGATGAAGCGCGGCCTGGTGCAGCACCTCGCGCAGTTCATCCCCGCTCAGTGGTTGCTGGGAATCGATGGCGTTCATCCGGCGTCACGAGCCGCGCGGTCGGCAATGCGCCGCAGCTGCGAAAGGCTCTCCGCGACCGACGCATTCGCGTTGTAGACGCTGCTGCCGCAGACGAGATTGTCCGCGCCCGCCGCAACGCAGTCCGCGAGGTTCTCGGCCTTCACCCCTCCGTCGATCTCAATCTCCACCACGAGACCGGCCTCATCAGCCATCTTGCGGATACGGCTGACCTTATCGAGTTGCCGGGGCAGCATTTGTTGGCCGCCCCAGCCCGGGTTGATGGTCATTACCATTACCTGCTCCACGTCGGGCAGCAATTCCTCGATCGCCGTCACCGGAGTGGATGGGTTGAGGCAAACGCCAGCACGCTTCCCAAGGCGGTGGATCGTGTCCACGAAGCGGTTCGCGTGGGGTGCCGCTTCCACGTGAAAGCTGATGGTGTCCACCAGGTCCGCATACGTTTCAAAGTAGCGCTCCGGCTGTACCACCATCAGGTGAAGGTCGAACGGCAAACTGGTCGCCTTGCGCAATGCTTCAACCACGACCGGCCCGAAGGTGATCGGCGGGACAAACTGGCCGTCCATAATGTCTATATGGAGCATATCGGCGCCGCCAAGCTCCGCTGCACGAACCTCTTCGGCGAGCCGTCCGAAGTCGGCCGTCAGGATAGAAGGGGCCAGTTGGATTCGTCGCATGTGACTATTCTACCGCCCTTGGCCCCAAGGCTTATACTGGAAGTGTTCAGGCAGGTGATCAGTAGTGCCAATCCACATTGTTACCGACTCTACGGCTGACCTCCCGGTCGACCTCCGCCAGCAATATGGCATTCGTGTCATCCCGTTGCTCGTGTACTTCGGTGCGGAGGAGTTTCGGGACGGGGTCGACCTCGACGCCGACACCTTCTACGCGCGGCTCCAGGCCGCAAAGGACATGCCCCGCACGAGTCAGCCCTCGGTCGAAGCCTTCGTGAACGCCTACGAGGAACTCCTCGTGAACGAGGACGACTTTGTGCTCTCGATTCACGTTTCGGGGAAGCTTTCCGGGACCTTGAACTCGGCCCATTCCGCCCGGGGGACACTTGGGGACAAGGCTTCTCGCGTGGCCATCGTCGACTCCCGTTCCGTAAGCGCGGGCAATGGAGCGGTCGTGGTGCTGGCTGCGCGAGCGGCGGCTACAGCTTCGACCCTCGCCGAGGTCCAGGCAGTTGCGGAACAGGCACGGGAACGCGTCCAGCTGTTCGCCCTCGTGGACCGCCTGGAGTACCTGCAAAAAGGTGGAAGAATCGGTAAAGCCGCTTCACTCGTGGGTTCGATGCTGAAGATTAACCCGCTGCTCTCCGTGGTCGACGGTGAGGTCGTGCCCTACGCGCGCATCCGCACCCACGCGAAGGCCGTGGAGCGCATGCAGGAATTGGCCCTCGAACAGGACGCGGAGATGATCTTCGTTGGCTACGGCACCAATGCGGATGAAGCCGAG
>CAZDZP010000033.1:9434-15265 GCA_964509855.1 uncultured Anaerolineaceae bacterium
AGGCCTTCGCCAGCCACATTCGCGAGGCCCGCCCCGACATCGAAGTGCGAACCTTCCGCATTGGCCCGACCGTGGGGGTGTACACCGGCCCGGGCGTGCTCGGCTTTGTTCCAGTCGGAAAGCCAGCGTGACCGCTCCGCTAACCGACACAAGTCGCGTGCGCCGGGTCCTCGAACAGGAACTCCAGCGTGGATGTTCGAACGACCTCGTTGTTGGTGGCCTCGACCGCATGCTCATCCAGATGCGAGAGGATGGCGCGATTGAGCGCGTGCCGAACCTGTCCCGCTTCGTCCGTGTGCTGCCCCCCGGGGGATACCGCTCGCTGAGCCCCGACGGCCGGGCACGGTGGTTGCGAGATGCTATCGCAGCCCTTGGGACCACCGTGTCCTCGCTGCCCGCAGGAATTCCGCCTGCCCCACGGCCGTCGACCCGCAAAGCGGCAGCGCCACGAAGCGCACCGCGCAGGCCGCAGCCTGCCTCTCCCATCGCCCAAACGGCGCTATCGCCTGCGTCGCCATTGTCGGCACTTGCCGGCGTGACACCGGCCGTTGCCGCAAAGTTCGAGAAACTGGGTGTCGAAACCGTTGGCGACGCAGTGCGCCTCTTCCCGCGCCGTTTCAACGACTTCACCGACGTACGCCGCATCGCCGAACTCAGGCCAGGAACCAGCATCCAAACCGTTGTCGCCGACGTCGTCACTTCCGGCCAACGGCGTTTCGGCCGCCGTGTAGCGGGCTCCGAAGCCCTCGTGCAGGATTCGAGCGGCTCGCTCAAGGCCGTGTGGTTCAACCAGCCGTTCATTGCCAGGTCCATCAAGGCCGGGGAGCGAATCGTTCTCGCCGGCAAGGTGCGCGAGTACCGCGGACGCCTTCAGATGGATAACCCCGAGTTCGAAGTGTTCGAAGAAGACGGGATGGCCGGGCGCCTCGTTCCCGTGTACCCGGCAACCAGCGGTCTTGGCCAGAAGACCTTGCGGAAGGTGGTCCGCGCCGCCGTAACCGCGGTCTCGGAAGAAGTCGAAGATGCGATCCCGGTGGCGATGAGCGCCGAACGGAAGCTCGCATCCCTGGGCCCGGCGATTCGCTCCTACCACTTCCCCACGCAACTTGCGGATGTCGAGACGGCCCGCCGGCGCCTGGCCCTGGGCGAGTTCCTCGCCATCCAGGCGGCAGTGCTCCAGCGCCGGGCAGAATGGCAGGAACAATCCGACACTCCGATGCTCACGGACACGCGCTTTCTCGGGGCCTTCCGCGAATCGCTCCCCTTCGGGCTCACCGGCTCCCAGGATCGCGTTTTGGACGATGTACTGAGCGACATTTCGGAGCCGCGCCCAATGTTGCGGCTGCTGCAGGGCGACGTGGGGAGCGGCAAGACTGTCGTCGCCTTCGCCGCGATACTCGCCGCCGTGGCCAGTGGACACCAGGCCGCGTTAATGGTGCCGACGGAGATCCTTGCCGAGCAGCACTACCGCTCGTTCGCGCGCATGCTTGGTGGCGACGAAGTGAGCGCGCTCGAAGGCATGTTCAGCCCGCCGTGGCTGGGCCGCCCGGTGCGGCTGATGCTGCTCTCCGGTTCGCTCACCGCCGCACAGAAGCGGATGGTGCAAGGCGACGCCGCGAACAACGGCGTCGACATACTTATCGGCACCCACGCGCTATTGGAAAAAGCTGTGGAGCTTCCCCGGCTCGCGCTGGCGGTTATCGACGAGCAGCACCGCTTCGGAGTTTTGCAGCGCGCACGGCTGCGTGAGAAAGGGCTGAACCCGCACCTCCTTGTCATGACTGCCACGCCAATTCCCAGGACGCTCGCACTTACCGTGTATGGGGATCTTGAGGTCTCCGTCATCGACGAGATGCCGCCCGGCCGCGTGCCCATCCGGACCCGCTGGTACCGTCCGCACGAACGCGAGGATGCCTACACCTTCATTCGCAAGCGTCTCGATGCGGGTGAGCAAGCCTTCGTCATCTGTCCGCTCGTCGAAGATTCCGAGACCCTCGATGCCCGCTCCGCCGAGGAGGAATACGAACGCCTGCGAGCCGGGCCGCTGCGCGGGTATCGCATCGAGTTGCTGCACGGCCGAATGAACGGCCGCGTGAAGGACGAAACGATGGAGCGCTTCGCGCGTCACGAGGCGGATGTCCTGGTGTCCACCAGCGTGATTGAAGTTGGCATCGACATCCCCAACGCCACCGTCATCGTGATCGAGGGTGCGGAGCGCTTCGGCATTTCCCAGCTCCACCAGTTCCGCGGCCGCGTCGGTCGCTCCGATCTCCAGAGCTACTGCTTGCTCTTCAGCACCGAAGAGGAGCCGGGCCCGGAGGCTCGCGAGCGGCTCATGGCCCTCGCCGAAACGAACGACGGATTCCGTCTCGCCGAGGTCGACCTGGTCATGCGCGGCGAGGGCGAAGCGTGGGGAAAGCTGCAGAGCGGCGCCAACACCATGCTTTCAGTGGCGCGGCTTTCTGACCGCGACCTCCTGCTGGAAGCGCGGGAGATGGCCACCGAAATTCTCTCCCGCGACCCGGCTCTGCAGGCGCCCGAACACGCCGCGCTCGCCCGGCAAGTGCGCCCCTTCCTCGAACGTGCAGCCGAGGCCAACTGAGCTCCGAAAGGCATAGGTTCCCAACATGGCCCGCACCCAACGTGGCTTCCGCTGTACTGCTTGCGACCGCGAAACCCCGGCCTTCGAAGGCCGATGCCCGGGCTGTGGCCAGTGGAACACGCTCGAACCCTACGAAACCCGGCCGTCGACCCGGCCCGGCATTGGGAAGGCTACGTCCCCCGCGCCATCGGGCCGTTCCATCTCGCTCCAGGACGTCGCGGATGCCGAAGGCACCCGCATTCCTACATCCATCGCCGAATTCGACCGTGTGCTCGGGGGAGGGATCGTCCCCGGCAGCCTTGTCCTGGTAGGCGGGGACCCCGGCGTTGGCAAGTCGACGCTCGTTCTCCAGGCGGCCGATGCGGTCGCGAGCAGCGGCTATCCGGTCGCCTACGTCTGTGGCGAAGAGTCGCCACGCCAGGTGCGCATGCGTGCCGCACGGCTGGGAGTCGATGGCGCCGGCATCACGATGATCCCCGAGACGTCGCTCGATGTGGCCCTGGCGACCGCCAGTGCCCTGCAACCGGGACTGCTCATCGTTGATTCCATTCAATCGGTCTACGTCGAAGGCGTTGAAGCCCGAACAGGTGGCCCAGCTCAACTAGGCGAAGCCGGGGCACGGCTGCTCGACTGGGCGAAGAACAACGAGATCGCGACGATCGTGACCGGACACGTGACAAAAGCCGGTGAGGTCGCCGGCCCGAAGCTGCTCGAACACCTCGTTGATGCCGTGCTCTACTTCGAAGGCACGGAGCACGGCGCGCTCCGCATCCTTCGCGCGACCAAGAACCGCTTCGGCGCCACGGATGAAGTCGGCGTTTTCGAAATGACAGGCGCCGGTCTCCAGGGGATCGAGAACCCCGGGTCGGCGTTCCTCGACCGCTCCCAGCCCCTCGCCTCCGGCTGCGCGGTGACCGCCATCATCGAAGGCTCGCGCCCCATCGCGGTGGAGGTACAGGCGCTCGCCGTGCCCACCACCCTCCCCGCCCCACGACGAGTTGCGTCCGGCGTTGAAACCGCTCGGCTCCACCTGATGCTGGCCGTGCTCGCCCGCCGCGCCGGGTTCAATTCTGGAAACATGGATGTCGTGCTATCCGTCGCCGGCGGATTGCGGCTGCGCGACCCCGGGTCCGACCTCGCCCTGGCGGCCGCCCTCGCATCCGCGATTCGCGACCTTCCCCCGCCGCGCGAAACGGCGTTCCTTGCCGAAGTAGCGTTGTCTGGCGGGCTTCGCCCGGCTCAGCAAGCAGCGCGCCGCATGGCGGAACTTGGGCGCCTGGGCTACCGGCGCGTCGTGGTCGCTGAAGGTTCGCCGGACGCTGATGGAATCGTCGCCCTACGGGCATCCAACCTCGCCGACGCACTGCACTTTCTCGACTAAGGGCTAGGCCTGGCGGTAGGCGCGGTGCCTGGTGATGATGCTCTGCAAAAGGCCAAGCGACATAAAGAGGCTCACAAGCGAGCTACCACCCTGGCTCACGAACGGCAGAGGGAGTCCCGTCACCGGGAACAACCCGAGGTTCACGGCGAGGTTGATGAACGCCTGCATCAATATCAGGATCACGATTCCCACAGCGATCAGCTGCCCAGTTGCATCGCCTGCTAGCTGCGCAGCGCGAATCCCCCGCATCAGCAGCAGGATGAACAGCGCGAACAGCCCCATCGCACCCGCGAAACCCAGTTCCTCGGCACCCACCGCGAAGATGAAGTCGCGCGTGGGCACCTTGAGATATTCGAGCTGTGTCTGGTCCCCGTTCGTAAGCCCCTTACCCAAAAAGCCGCCGGATCCGATGGCGATTTCGACCTGGATGTTGTTGTAGCCGCTTCCGAGGCCACCCTGGTCTTCATAGGGGTCCAGCATGGTGGAGATGCGTTCCACCTGGTAGTCCGCCACAAAGAATGCCCAGGCGAACGGGAGCAGGGCGATGCTTAGCGCGCCGAGCACTATGAGGTGCGTCCGGGACACGCCGGCCACGATCACCATCCCCAGCCAGATACAACCGATGATGATCGCCGTCCCAAGGTCGGGTTGCAGGAAGACGATCCCGGCAATTGGCGCCATGAACAGCATGGAGAACACCAGCGACCGAAGCTGCTTGGCGTCGCCACCCCATCGTTGGAAGAAGTGGGCGAGCGTAAGGATGAGCGCGATTTTTGCGAACTCCGAAGGCTGCACCTGGATGGGCCCAAGGCTGAACCAGCGCGTCGCGCCGAACTCCGATGTGCCAAGGAAAGGCAGTGCCAGCAGCAGAAGGAATGAACCGGCGTAGAACACCCACCAATAGTGGGTCAGGTAGTGGTAGTCGATGCGGGCCACGGCGAGCATTGCGCACACGCCGAAGATAGCGAATACCCCTTGCCTGGCTACCGGGCTTGAGAGCGACAGCATTGGGCCGTCGTACTCGGTGCGAGAGCCGCTGTAGATGAGCAGAAGGCCGTAGGTCACGAGTCCCAGCGCGGCCAATACCATCACGTAGTCGAACCGGTCCCAGCCGTTGAAAAGCCTGCCTCGCCTGCGCAGAGTCCCCGCGTTCCCAAGCGTGATACTCATTGCACGATCACCCGGTCGTAGTAGCTGAGGATTTGTCCGGCGATGGGCGCTGCCTTGCCGCCGCCGGTGCCGATGTCGAAGTACACCGTGACCACCACCTGCGGGTTCTCAATCGGGTAGTAGCCGGTGAACCACGCGTACTCACGGTCGACTCCCTGGTCCCTGTACTCCGAAGTACCGGTCTTCCCGGCCATGCTCAGTCCCGGCTGGTAGGCGAGCCGTGCCGCTCCCCAGTCGGCATTCACCGAAAGGGCCATTCCTTCGCGGATACTGGCCAGGTGCTGCGGATCGACAGGCACGGTTTCCCACTGCGGTTCGAAGGTCTTCAGTTCGTCTCCATTCGCATCAGTCACTCCCCATACCACGCGCGGAACCACGAGGTTTCCCCCGTTCGCTATGGCGGCGGTCATCCGCGTTACTTGTAATGGTGTTGCGGTCACGTCGCCCTGTCCAACACTCATGAAGCAGGTGTCGGCGTGGTACCAGAGCGCATCCTCTGGGTGGAAGATCGTTGTGTCGCTGCGCGACTGCTTCTTCCATTCCGGGTCGGGGATAATGCCGATCGCCTCGTCCCCGGTGTCGATCCCGGTAGGCCGGCCAAAACCAAAGCGCTGGGCGTAGTAGCGAAGACGGTACGCAGAGTCTTCCACGTCCCGCCCGATGCCGGCGATACCCTCA
>CAZDZP010000034.1:0-15157 GCA_964509855.1 uncultured Anaerolineaceae bacterium
CGCCCGCGCTTAGAGGCTGCGCCACTCTTCGAGGAGCCCCACGTCCCGCAGCACCTGCTCCAGCCGACCCTTCACTTGCCAGGTCTCGGCCCACTGCTCGATGTACGGCCGGTCCAGCCCCGCCAGCGAAAGCAGCTTCGGCAGGTCGCGGCGGTCGTTGTAGCGCCATCCCACCAGCTTCATCACGACAAGGTCTTCTGGCGTCGCCACTGCGAAGGGGAGGGAGTCGTCCAGCACCGTCGCACGCGAAAGCACCAGCCGTTCGTAGTCCGTGCGAACCGGCTGCAGGTCAACCAGCACCGCGCCTTCGCGGCGAGCCAGCCGAACGAAATCCCGCGCGAAGGCCGAATCGTCCGGTAGAGGCGCCACTGCGAACCCCGCTGGCCCCAGCCCCTTCGCAATGTCTTCGAGTTGACCCGGCGACGCCTCCACCAGGAAATCCACGTCCCACGTGAATCGCGGCGCGGTGTACAGGTTCACCGCCTGCCCGCCCACCAGCGCGTGACGGATGCCCGCCAACGCCAGCGCCGTCGCAATCGCATCCAGCGCTTCGCTTTCCGGGCTAGTCGAGGGGGTCGAGGGGAATGCCAATCTTCGCCGCCCGTTCATGCAATTCCCAGGGACGGTCGCTGCGCCTGCCCCAGCGTTCGGCCAGCCGAAGTTCGCGCTGTGCCTGCATCGTCCGCACAATCCGCTCCCGGGCCGGCAGCGCGAGGTGCGCCGCCAATGCGGACGCCTCCACGCCGGGCATGGCGCCATCCGCGGTCGCCCGTCTGCGCAACGCCTGGAACGGGTGCTGGCTCATCGTTCGTTGCTCACCGTTCCGATTGTAGGCCCTGGGGTCAACGGGCAAAGCGTGGTGGAAAGTCCTGGAGTTGCGAAGCCCGCGGGACTGGCCCACACCAACGAGAAGGGCCAGCCCGCTATTCGAATGAATCTCGAACCACAATCGTGGCCAGTGCCGCCCGCGAATGGATCTCCAGCCGGGCGTAGATCGCTTCCAGGTGGGCTCGGGCTGTGCGATGCGATATACCCGCCCGCTCGGCAACTTCGCGAGAGGTAAGGCCGCATGCGAACAAGCGCGCGATTTCCGATTGGCGAGGTGTCAGTCGTGAGCGAATCCCTTCACCGGCCGCAGCCTCTTCGGCCGGGATCCATTGGTTCAGGTGCCAGCCGTTCGAATCCGCAAGCGGGATCACCACTTCCCGGACGAGCGCGTCCGTACCGTAGCCGTCGCGGATGAGCACGGTGCCGTCCCAGTGTGGCGTCCCCTCCATCACCCTGTGTCGAAGGGCGGTGTGGCCGATGAGCGTCTGCTCGACCAACTTCTGAACTCGTGGCGAAAGATTGCCTCGCTCCACTTCTCCCGGGATGCCTGGCAGGCAAGCCTCGATTTCTTCCTCACGCCTCGGGAAACGATCGCGGTACGGCCCCAACATGAGCGCTGCGATGAAGCGCTGGTCGGCCGGGACCCTATCGCGCTGAGGGTCGCCCACACGCGCCGAAACTCCCGGTTGGTGATGCGAACGCGATTCAGCTCGTCGGTAACAAAGGCCGGTACCGCGTAGTAGTCGAGTGCGGCCGCCACATGCGCGACGGCCGAAGCTGGAGCACGCTCGTCCATGCTCGTCCCCACCCGTGAGTAGGTGGCAATCATGACGATCCCGGTAGCATCCGGCAATTGACCGATGCGAAGACCGGGTTGGAATGGAGAAACTGCCACACAACTCGGGAGATGCAAACCTATGGACGCCCGTTCACTCCTCCTGGCAAACCATGCCGCAATCCACTCCCGGTCCGTAGCGCCGGCCGAGGGCCTCAACCTTCCAGACATCACGGTCAATCTCACCGATGGGCTACTAACTACCTCTCCGCCGGGTCTTAACTCGATCGCGTGGCTGATCAGGCACATGGCGCGGACGGAAGACGTCGCCGTCAATACAGTCCTTCGCTCGACGGGCACGGTTCTCGATCGCGAGGATTGGGGAAGCCGGTTGGGTATCGACGCAACCCACATCGGCACCGGCGACACGGCTGATGACCTGGCTCGATTCAACCGGGAGATCGATGTTGGAGCATTGAAGGCCTATCGCGATGCGGTTGGCCGCGAAACTCGCGAGTGGATCTGCTCGGTTGACCTGGCCACCCTCGACGCCTCTTTCGCCGGCGGCGAACTTGGCCGTTCGGCGGGCGCATTCCGAGAGAATGCGGCGTGGGTCGGTCACTTCTGGGAGGGTAAGACCGGCAGCTGGTACGTGTCCTGGCTCGGGGTCGGCCACAACTACTTTCACCTTGGTGAAGCGGGCGTCATCTCGAGGGCGCTCGGTGTGCCGGGAGCCTAGTCGTTCGGTCATGAAGAGCCGCCGTATGCATCGTTGGTGTGACAAATCGGCCATCGTGTTTCGCCCTGCGCACGCTGATGGAACCGGGTTTCGTCTGATACCGGTCGATGAGGCAGGTTCCTCTTTTCCCGCCGCCGAGTTGAACCTCCTGGACGCGGTACGAGGGAACCTCGCTGCGAACCCCGCCTTCGCAATCATGGCCGATTGGGAGATTGCGCCGGGTGGCGATCCGTCCGGGTTCGAGGCGAGCCGCATCGCGCTCTTCGAACAGCGGGTCGATGTTATCCCGGGCTTCTTCGCCGATCTGCTCTTTCGGCACGAGGATGAGCCCCGCCGCTACACGGTCCTGGGGCTCTACCGGGATCGAGACGACCGGACCTGGCTCGCGGTCACCCCGCAATCCAGGCATGGGCGCAGGCGAATCCCGTGACGACATTCGGTGCCAAAGACCTCTACGGCGTAGGGCAATACAAGATCGAATCCTGGGACCCGGGCTGGATACCCGGCTGAATGTCTACAGCCCCGCCAGCAGCACCGCTTCGCCATCGCCGCGTTCGACGATGCGCCCAATGGTCCATGACTCCGGTAGCGCTGCCTTCGCTTCCGCGGCGTTCTCCTGCGCGATTGCGAGGATCAGCCCCACGCCCATGTTGAACACTCGGAACATCTCCGCACGGGGCACTTCGCCGCGCCCTTCGATGAGCTGGAAGATGCCCGGCACTTCCCAACTCGCAGTGTCCACGATCGCCGTCGTTCCCTCCGGCAACATGCGCGGCACGTTCTCCTCGAAGCCGCCGCCGGTGATGTGCGCCATGCCATCGACGAGGTGCAGCACGGGGGCAACGTCCTTGTGGTAGGCGCGGTGCGTCGCCAGGAGCGCTTCGCCAACCGTGGCCCCACCCAGGACCGCCGGCTTCTCCGCCAGCTTTTCCTCGGTCTCCGTCTCGCTTTCGCCGTTCGCGATGCCCAGCGCGGGCCGCGCCAGCGAGAATCCGTTCGTGTGCAGCCCAGAACTCGGCAGCGCCAGCAACACGTGACCCGGCGCGATCTTCGTCCCATCGATGATCCCGTCGCGCTCCGCCACGCCCACGATGAAGCCCGCGAGGTCGAAGTCGCCGGGCGCGTACACGTCCGGCATGTCCGCCGTTTCGCCGCCGAGGAGCGCGATGCCGGCGTCGGCGCAGGCCCGCGCCACGCCTTCCACCAGCGTCTGCTTCTGCTCGTTCGTCAGCCCGTTCCCGGCGATGTAGTCGAGGAAGAAGATGGGCTCGGCGCCGCACGCCATCACGTCGTTCACACTGTGACCAACGATGTCCCAGCCGCAGAGGTCGAGCCGGTTCGCCGCCAGCTGCAGCTTCACCTTCGTGCCGATGCCATCCGCGCTCGCCGCGATGACGGGGTTCTTGTACTTCCCGCCGAGCTGAAACAGCCCGCTGAAGGGGCCGGCGTCGCTCAGCACTTCCGGGCGGCGCGCCTGCGAAAGGATGCCCGGCAGGCTCTTGGCGAAGCGCCCGCGCGCCTCGAGGTCCACGCCCGCCGCTGCGTACAGGCTCTCCGGTGCTGTTGAATCGTTGGTTTGGCTCACCGCGCCAGTCTATCAGCGCCCGTCGCTACGAACGGTGAGGTTTCGCTCGTGCCGTTCGCTACTCGTCCAGCGCGGAAAACAACTCCGCGAGTTCGATGCGCAGCCCCGGCAGAGTCGGCGATTCCAGATGCGAATCGTTGATGAGCACCAGCCCGTCGCGGCCTTCCTCGAACACTTCGACGGTGCGCGCCTGCGGGTCCACCAGCCACGCCACATCGACGCCATTCGCGATGTAGTAGCGGCACTTGTTGCGGAGGAACGGCAGCGACTGACCTGCCGAGCGAATCTCGACGGCCAGTGTGGGAGGCAGACCCACGGTTTCGCCCGCCGGTTTCCCGGGCGCCCAGTAGGCGAAGTCCGGGATGAGTTCCCGCTGGTCGCCCGGGTTGTCGAAGAAGATCGATGTCTCGGGACCGGCCTCTCCGCCCGCTGTCTGCCTGTAGGCTTCGAAAAGGACGGCCAGCCGCTGCTGCAGCTTCCAATGATTGCGTTGAGGCGACATCTTCTGAACGATCTCCCCGTTCCAGAACTCCAGGTACGGTTTCTGTTCGGGGATCGCCCGGAACTCCTCCAACGAAAGTCGTTCGCTAACCTGTGTCATGCTCAGAGTTTAGCACCGGGGGCTATCCCCGGAACCTCCGCCCCAGCACCTTTCGCGGCGTTACGGAAAGCCCCAGCACCTGCTGCCACGCCAGATTTCTCAGCCCGATTTCCCGCAACGGCGTCTTCCGAACCTGCACGCCCCTCGTCGTTCGCGCTTCAATAGCGGCGCGAAGCTCCGCCGCTGTGCGCCCCGGGAACTCCGTGTAGGCAATGCCAACCGCCTCGAGGAAGTGCGCGTCGCTGCCGCCCGTTTCCGCGAGCTTCCACTTCTCCGCATTCAGATCTTGCGCCCGGCCGCAGTCCCACCCGACGCCCACCGGGTTGGCGACTTCCAGCCCGTCGGGGCGCGTTTCCGCGCGTCCCTGTGCGCACACCGCGTTCAACGTGCGCCGCCCCACACTGCGCGTCGTCGCCGAAAAAGGGTGCGGCACCACGGCCAGTCCACCGGCCTCGTGGATTCGCGCAATCGTCTCGTCCAGCGGCCGGAACGACCCGATGGATGTCTCCACCCACAGCGCCAGCAGGTGCCCGCTGCGCGTTGTCACCTCAATGCCTGGCACGAAGTCGAAGCTGTAGTTCCCGGCTGCCCACGCTTCCCACGCCCGCAGCGCGCCGCCAACGTCGTCGTGGTCCGTCACCGCGATCACGTCGAGCGCTCGCGTTTCCTCGTTCCAGTCGAAGATCTCTTTCGCCGTAGCCAGCCCGTCGCCGAAGCGAGTGTGCACCTGCAGGTCGGCGCGGCCCGCTCCGCTATTTGGTGCGGTCAACGAGTTTCGCGATGGATTCGAAGTACTGCTGGTAGCCCACGAAGAGGATGTCGTTGTGTCCGGCGCCGGGGATCACCACGAGCTCCCGTTCCGTATCTTCCAGCAGGTCGTGGAGATGCACCGCCGTCTCCAGCGGTACCAGGTCGTCGCGCTGGCCGTGCAGGATGAGAACCGGCAGTTGGATGCCCCGTACCTTGGCTTCGTGCGCTTCCACTAATGCCTGGCCTTCGGCGCCGTCCTCCGGGTCGACGCCCATGCGCAGCGCCAGCCGGCGAAGGTTCGCCGCACCACTTTCGATGATCAGCCCGCGGAATCGCTCTCCCAGGTTGGCCGCGATCTCCAGCGCGGGGTGGCTGCCGAGGCTGCGCCCCATGACGTACCGCTCGCTGGAGAAGCCCTGCTCGTCCAGCAGGTCGTGGAAGCGCTCCACAACCGGGTGCGCATCGCTCACCAGGTTGGCCATCGTGGGCACGCCGTTGCTAGCGCCGTAACCCCGGAACTCGGCCACGAACAGGTTCAGCCCGATGTTCTTGTACAGCGGCGCGATGTCGTCGTGGTCGCTGGCCACCTCGCCATTGCCGTGGAAGTACAGCACCGTGGGCGCTTCCGGTCTGAAGGCGTACCAGCGCGCAGCAACGGCAATCCCCGGCTCTACGGGGAGTTGTACATCCGCCGAACCCGCCGGCGGTACGGTCACATCGCGACGGGGGAAGAAAATGGAGGCTGAGTCACCGCTCGCATCGAGCAGTGCGTAGTCCGGGCTGTCTTTTGCTGTCATGCGTGCCTCCGCCCTTCCGTTCCCGAGGGAGTATGCGGGCCTAGTTGCAGGTTCCGCTACCCACCGAGCAGGGCTCCTCTTCTACACCACCCGGCGGGAAGCGCGCCTCGCACAACCCCGAAGGGATGCACGCCTCGTCGCCCACGAGTGTCTCCCATTCGCCAAGAAGTTCCTCGGCGGTTTCCGGGCCGTAGTTCAGGATCACCCGGTCAAGGTCGGATATGTACTGCAACCGCAGCCGGTCAATCTCAACGCCGTTCACAAGGTAGGTCCAACGGTTTGTGTCGTCGTTGGCGTGCACGGTCCCGTCGGGCATCGTCATCGTCCCATCGCCCAGCGCAAACCCAAGCCCGCCGAAAAACTCGGCCCATGTTGTCTGCTCGTAGTGCAGGTGCACGACCGAGTGGCGCGGATTGTGGACGTGGCTCGAAACGCTCGTTTCGAACTCCGCCGTCGAAATGAAGGCAGGGTCGTTAAAGTCGAACCGCTCGCCGTTGATGATGAGCGCGAAGTCCGCGTGCCAGTGCACCGCCTGCCGCAGCGTGCACGATGTGTCGCCGGGCTCGCACTGACCGAAACCCAGGCCGCCCCCGCTCCCATTGCCGTTACTGTCACTTGCCGAAACAAAGGCAAAGATCGCCAGCCCAACGATCGCCGCGACCGCGATAACCGCCAGCGGCGCCCACACCCGTGGCGCGAGATAGCCATCCCAGCGGGGCGCCGCGTCGTCGTCCATTAGGGAGTTGCCGTCGCCTCGGCATCATCGTTTTCGCCGTCTTCGTCTTCCTCACCGTTGCCCGGTGCGCCATTGCCATCGCCGTCTTCTTCGCCGTCCTCGTCGGCCGCAATCGCGTCCTGGTAGGCGGCCTCGAGCACGTCTCGCCACGCATCCGCGTTGGCCGGGTTGCCCGAAGTCAGCGGGAAGCCATTGATGAGGAAGCCGGGTGTACCGGTAAGGCCGAACGAGCGGGCCTCCTCCTGATGAGTCGAAACCTCGGCGAAGGCCTCGTCACCAGCCATGCAAGCGTCGTACTGGGTGACATCCAGGCCAAGGTCGGAGGCAACGTCACGGAGGTTATCTTCCGAGAATCGGCCCACGTTATTGCGCGCACCGGTTAACTGCCCCGCTTCCGCCTGTATCAGGAACAGTCTGTTCTGGAAGTCCCAGAACTGGTTCTGACGGGCTGCGCACTGGGTGGCCTGGGCGCCACGAACCGAATCAGCTCCAAGGATGGGGTAGTGCTTGTATTCAAAACGCACCTTCCCCGTCTTTACGAACTCTTCGACGATCATTCCTTCGTTTTCAACGGCGTGGCGAATGCAGAACGGGCACTGGAAGTCCGAATACTCGGTCAGGACAACCGGCGCATCAGGGTTGCCAACGGAATTGCCGTTCACCATGTCGGTCGGGAAGTTGTCGTGGTTTTCGCGGAGCGCGGTCACCGCCTCGGAGTCGTCGTCGTTGCCACCAAACATGGTGAACGCAAAGAGCGCCCCAATGAGCAGCACTACCAACACACCCGCCCCAAGGAGGAACGGCAGCGAAAGAAAGCTGGAACCACCACCGCCGCCGCCAGACGTTCCGCCTCGCTTGGGAGAGGGGCGCCCCCCACGCTGAGGGGTACGTTGTTGGCGCGTGGTGCGGGACTGTTCACGGCGTGCCTGGCGATTGGTCATAGGGGTCTTGGTTCCTGTCGGGCTCACGAAAACTGGGCCGCAATGCTGGGCCTCTTCTAAAGATAGCAGCGGGCCTGTTTGGGAAACACCACGAACAACCTTTGATCGTGAACGGAATGGAAAGGCCCTTGCTAATCCGCCTCGTCGAGCTCCCCATCGAGCAGTGCACGCCAGCCGTCCAGGCTGCCCGGCTGCCCCGGTAGCGCGACGCCATTGAGCCTGAACGAAGGCGTTCCCGTGAAGCCAATCGATTGCGCAAGGTCGAAGTCCGCCTGGACCGCCGCGAGCGATGCCGTGTCGTTCAGGCAAGCCTCAAACGCGACCAGGTCCAACTCAAGGCTCGATGCGAGTCCGATGAACCCGTTCGGTGAAGGAGCAATCCCGTTCGCCTGGTTCGCGAACAGCAATCGATGATACGGCCAGAAAGCTTCCTGGCTCACCGCGCACTCCGCCGCGACTGCCGATGCTACCGCCCCTCGGCCGAGCACCGGGAAATGGCGGAACTCGATGGCAAGCTTGCCGCTGTTCACATATTCCTGGACGAGCGTCGGCTCGATGTTCACCGTGAAGTCAAGGCAGTGGGAGCAGAGAAAGTCCTCGAACACCTCGAGAACCAGCGGCGCCGCCTCAACGCCCATTCGGCGGCCGGAAGTCAAACCTTCGTCCACGTGCGACTGCAGCACAAGCTCGGCGACGGATTGAGTCTCGGCGGCCGGCGTTTCGGAACCGGCATCGAACTGTCGGCCGGAGTTGTCGACGCCGTCCCCAGCATCGCTATCCCCGCCGCACGCCACAAACAGCGCCATCGCCAGCATGCAGAGGCCCAAAAGCGGAAGCAGTCGCCGCCCGTGCGCCCATTTCAGAGCTGTCATTGGTCCAGGAATCCGTTCACCAGTCCCATAAAGGTATCGAACTGGTCGTGGTGAACCCAGTGCCCCGCGTCATCCACCTTTACAGCGCGCACCGAATGGAAGGGGCTAAGGTCTACCTGGAAGTCCTTCCGGCGTCCCCAGCCATCCTCACCCCAGATGATCAGGATTGGGCAACGAATCTGGTTCCACAGGTCCCGCGCGTCGCCCATGTTGAATTCATACGGCGAACCTGCGCGCGTGAAGTTGTCGAATTTCCACGCGTAGCCACCGTCGACTTCGTTCACTCCGGTTTCGGTCAGGTGCCGCGCCAGCTCCGGCGAAAGATGGCGGTTCGCCTCCATCATTCGCTCGGTCGCTTCCTCCAGTGTCGCGTAGGCACGCGGCTCGCGCCCTTCCAGTTTGCGCATCGCTTCGATCCAGTCGCGCATACGCACGTGCGCCGGCCGCGGACGGTCCGTAATCCACCCCAGCCCGGCGAGCCCTTCGATAGTGATGAGCTGGTCGACTTGCTCTGGAAAGGTGCCCGCGAACTGCAACGCGATGCCGCCTCCCAACGAATGGCCGATGAGCGTGTAGGGCGGCCGATTGATCACCTCGCACAGCGCCTGGATGTCCAACGTGTAGTCGATGATCGAATACTGCCCGCCGTGCGCCCAGTCCGAATCGCCGTGGCCGCGCAAGTCGGGCGCGTAGACACAGTAGCGGTCCGTCAGCGCAGCAGCCGTGGCGTCCCACGAACGGGCATGGTCCCGCGTTCCATGGATAAGAATGAGGGGTTGCCTTGATTCATCTCCATAGACCCAGTACCGCAGACTGAGCCTTTGGGACACGTACGTACGTTGTATGGGCTGCATTTGCCAAGTGTAGCCACCCACGTGCTGCGAAAAAGGGCCGTTGGGGTATACACCGGGCTACGAAATCAACGGGGATGTGTCGACATTTGAAGAGAGGACTCAGAAGGCGAAGGCATAAGTGGGATGGTATTGAACACCCCCCAGGGCCACGGCAGGGGCGATGAATCGCTTCTGCTGAACGTCGCGACGCTCATCGCGGAGCGGCGGAGCCTGCCCGAAGTATTCGGTGTCTTCGCCAAACGCCTCATCACCGCTACTGCTTTCGACTACGCATCCCTCGTGCTTTACGAACCCGACCGGCGTTTCGCCCGGATCGTCGCCTCCTTCCCCCGCGGCACCCACCCCGCTCCCGGCGACGAAGTTCGCCCCAGCGGCGACTTCCGCATGGAAGACGTCGGACGCATTCCCGAAGGGGTGCTCTATCGCCCCGCACCTGAACCCGGGACTCCGACCGCCACCATGGTGGAGGGCGGGCTCCGGCGCGCCTGGACGGTGCCGCTCTTTGTCGACGGCGTCCTGCAGGGCCAGGTCACTGTCGCCCGCATTGCCGAAGACGTGTTTACACCGGAGGAACTCGACTTCCTCCGCACCGCCGCAACCCTGTTGTCCGGCGCGGTTCGCGAACACGTACGCGCCCAATTCGCGGGTCGAGAACGTGCCCGTGCCGAAGTGCTCAGCGAACTGTCGATCCTGCTCCATTCCGGCGAAACCCTCGAGCAGTTTCTCGCTCGCCTTCCCTCAAAGCTCCATCGCGCCCTCGACTTCGACGGCGCTACCCTCGCCGTGATTGAAGAATGCGGACGGGTCGCCCGCTATTCAGTGCAGGGCAAGTCCGGCAATGTCGCCGTCGCCACTATCTCGAACGACACCGCCACCACCGATTTCGCCGGCGCGGCCGGTTCGTCAATCACACAGATGCACCGTGCCGAGCTTCCCCAATCCCTCCACTTCGGCGGCAACGCCAACCCGGAAGACAGCGTCACCGTCGCCGCTCTCCTCGATGCTGGCAACCCCATCGGCCTCTTTGTCCTGTGCAGGGCCGGCCACGCACCACTCGATGCCGTCGATGCTCCTTTTGTCGAACTGCTCGCGACGCTGCTCGGCCAGGCCCTCTCCAACCGCCGCCGCCTCGAACGCCAACAAGCAGAACTTGCCGAACAGCGCGCAATCGCCGCGATCGTGGCCGACACCGCCCAGGAAACCGACCCCTTCGAACTCACGGTCTCCTTCGCCCGTCACCTGAAGGATGTTGTCCCGGATTCCATCGTCGGGTTCGGGTTCCTTCTTCCCAACGACCTCGTCGAATTCCAAATGGTCGGCGACCAGTCCATCCAGGTGCCCCTGTTGGCCGATGAGTCTGACCCCGGCCAGGACCACTGGGTATACGACTCCGTGCCCGGTGACTACGCCGGCGCCGAAGTGCTCAACGCGCTAGGCGTCAAGGCTTTTTCCATCACGGCCGCCCGCGTCGGCGGCTCCACGCTCGGCTACCTGGTTGTCGGGAGCGCACGCGAAGGCTTCCGCTTCAGCCCCCGCCTGGCGAAGCAGTTCGTAGTGCTCGCGCAGATTGTCGGCCCGGTACTCATGCAGGCCCGCATCGCCCGCCAGGCCGAACGCGAACGCGCCCTGCTGCGCATGGTCATCGACTCGCTTTCTGACGGCGTCCTTCTGCTCGATGACAAAATGAGCATTGCCTACGAGAACAACTTCGGCAGCGAAATCATGCGGCTCATCGCGAACCGCCGGGGTGAAGGTGGCACGCTACGCGACGCCTTACCCGCCGAGGCAATCGAAAACCTCCGCACCTCGGCGCGAGACCGCGTCGGCACTCATGGCAGAGCACGCTTCGGCGAAGGCGAGCCGTCTCGCTGGCTGGACTACCAGTTCATTCCCCTTGAGCATCCCACGCTGCGCATGCTCGTCGTGCTCCACGACGCCACAGAAGAAGTCCACCACGCCGAACAGGACGAACAGCACCGGCAGGAATTGGAACGCGCCGCCCGGCTGGCCGCTCTCGGCTCCCTCGTCGGTGGCGTTGCCCACGAACTGAACAATCCGCTCACCGCCATCATTGGCTTCACCGAACTCCTGCTCGACGAGTTCCCCGCCGACGGCCCCATCGCCGGCGACCTTGAGGTGGTCCACAAGGAAGCTCAGCGCGCCCGCAACATCGTCCGCGACCTTTTGTCCTTCGCCCGCCCCACGCCGCTGGAACGCGAAGCGTTCTCCATCCGCGGGGTCGTCGAACACATTCAGCGCATGCGCCGTTCAGCCTGGATGCGCGCCGGCATCGCCGTCCACCTCGACCTCCATGAAGGAGGCCTGGACGTCCTCGGAAACGAGGACCGAGTTACCCAGGTTCTACTCAACCTCGTGACAAACGCCGAAGACGCCGTCGCCGATTCCGCCGCCCCACGGCTTATCGTGCGCACCCGCCGCGAAGACCACTGGGCCGTCGTCGAAATCGAAGACAATGGCCCCGGCGTCCCCGAAGACTTGCGTGAGCGCATCTTCGAACCCTTCTTCACGACCAAAAGGGGCACGGGCACCGGCCTGGGCCTCAGCGTCTCGCACACCATCGTCACATCCCACGACGGACGTATGGAAGTCGAATGCGGCGAACACCGCGGCGCCATCTTTCGCGTACTCCTGCCCCTTGCCATCGAGCAAGGTAAGGACGCACCGTCGGCCCCTCGATCCGTGGACCGCTCGCTCAACGTTCTCGTGGTCGACGACGAGCCCAACGTTCGAAAGCTCTGTCAACGCCTGGTCCACACCCTCGGCCACCGCTGTTCCGTCGCCGACGGGCCTGAAGCCGCCGCCGCACTCGCCGCCTCCGACTCCTTCGACCTCGTCCTCTGCGACTACCGGCTCGCCGGCGCCCGCGGCGACGATGTGCTCGAAGCCTTCGTCGAAGTCGCCCCGTGGCTCGTGAACCGCACGGTCATCGCAACCGGGGCGGCCAGCGACGCTGGTGTGAAAGAATTGAGCGACCGCTTTGGCCTGCAGGTACTCCCGAAGCCCTACGGCACTGACGAGCTTTCCACACTCCTGGACGAATTCGGACCCTACGAACCCCCCGCTTTCGCTGCCTGCTAGAGCGATGGCCCCCCGGGCTGGCACGTCCGGCAGAAGCTCGTCACCCGCTGATTCGCCGTAAGCTCTGATATGTTCGCGCCGCAGCGCGGGCATGGTTGCCCGCCCAGCCGATGCACGCGCATGAAGTCCCGCCGCTCTTTGTAGTCCAGCGTGTCGCCCTGCACCATCGCCTCCCGCACCAGCGGAGTGGCCCACTCCATCACCCGCCGCGATGCGCGGAACAGTTCGCGCTGCTGCTCCTCGTCCAGCGCGGTGCGCGCCGTCGCCGGGTTGATCTGCGCCTCCCAGAGGATTTCGTCGCTGTAGGCATTCCCAATCCCCTGCACGAACTCCGCGTTCGTGAGCACGTTCTTAACCTGTCCGCGGTACTTCTTCAGCCGCTTCAGCCACTCATCTTCCGTGAGCGCAGGGTCCAGCAGGTCGGGGCCGTTCGCCTTCCAGTTGGGGATGATGTCGAGCCCGTCCGTCGGCACCAGGTACACCTTTCCCATCAGGCGGTCGTCGGCGTAGCGCAACTGGGGCGCGTCGCCAAACTCGATGACCAGGCAGGTCTTCGCCGCCACTTTCGCCGAACTCGGAAGGAACTGGAAGCGGCCCGTCAACATCGGGTTGATCGCCAGCGTCCGCGCCGACTTCAAGTCGAAGAGCAGGAACTTCCCATGGCGGCGAACCCCGGTGAATTCGTCGCCGGGCAGCGTCTCCCGCAATTCGCTCGCGGGCGTGCGAAACACCGGCGGAATGCGCGTCGTCACTTCGCCGATCACCTGTCCCGGCAGGTGCTCGCGAAAGAAGCCCGCGATCGCGTCGAGTTCGGGGATTTCTGGCATCCCGCAAGGATAGCGGAACCCGAGCAAGGTCGCGGATCCTTCACGCCCCGGTTTCGCCCTGTTCGACCGCGTCGCGGTATTCTATGAACCTATGCCCGAAACTGTGACCAACCCCGGTACGCGGGTCATCGAAGAAACCGACGAAGCCTTCGAACCTCCGTACCACCTGATTCTGCTCGACGACAACGACCACACCTACGCCTATGTCATCGAGATGCTCGGCGCTGTCTTCGGCTACTCGCGCGACAAGGGCTACGCTATCGCCTGCATGGTCGACGCCATGGGCCAGGCCATCATTTACACCGCCGCGAAGTCGGAATGCGAAACCAAGCAGAACCTCGTCCACAGCTTCGGCGCCGACCCCCGCATGGAAACCAGCCTCGGCAGCATGTCCGCTATCCTCGAACCCGTCGCCTGACAACACCCCCTCCCTGCGTTGTAGGCTGGATCCCAAACCGATCCGGGCTCCTGGATGGAGGTGCTGAATGACCAACGAACCCGCTGAGCAGCAAACGAAGACGCTTTCGAACACCCGCAAGGAGTACAGCCTCGGGTCCCTCGCCGTCTCCTTCGATTCCGCCCTGTGCATCCATACCGGTAAGTGCCTGCAGGGCGCACCCGGCATCTTCAACCTCAGGCAGCGCCCCTGGATCCAGCTCGACAAGGACACCGAGGCTCACATCGTTGAGACCGTGAACCGCTGCCCCAGCGGCGCCCTCCAATGGCAGGTCTCCGATGACCATCTCGAAGACGGTGTTAAGGGCGAGTCGCCCCTTATCTCCGTCTCCGAAAACGGCCCGCTCCTTGTCCGCGGTCGCATCGAACTCGATGGCGGCGATGGCGAAGTGCTCATCGAAAGCCCCCGCCTCGCGCTCTGCCGTTGTGGTCATTCGGAAAACAAGCCTTTCTGCGATAACGCCCACCGCAAGACCGGCTGGAAGGCCAGCTAGGGACCCTGCAGCCGCGTCCACCTGGGGTTACGCCGGGTAAAGGCCCGGTTCGTGAAGGCATGTAGCCCTCGCCGCGCTGCGGTATCTTGGGCTTGCCTGCCCCCGAGGAGGATTTCCTATGAGTCGACTCGCTTTTGCCGCACTGGCTGCCATCGCCATCACTATTGGCGGCGTCCTGCTGGTCACCGAACGCACAGCCTACGCCGCAACCATCACCGTCGATAGCCTCAATGACACCGTCGCTGACGACGGCGAATGCACCCTGCGCGAAGCCATCGAAAACGCCAACGACGACGCCGACGGCCAGCCCAACGTCGACTGCGCCGCGGGCAACCCATCCGGCGAAGACCTCATCGTCTTCAGCGTCACCGGCACCATCGTGCTGAGCGGCGAGCTACCGCAAGTTGACGGCGACCTCGTCATCGACGGCGGCGACGAGATCGAAATCGACGCAGCCAGCAGCAGTCGCATCCTGGCGCTGGGCGCCGCGAACCTGACCCTCCAGTCGATCATCCTCCGCAACGGCCAGACCGATGAAGCCGGTGGTGCCATCGTCGGCGACGACGGCGGCAACCTCACGATCATCGATTCGTCGTTCATCGCCAACAACGCGCCCGGTGGCGGTGTCACGCTCGAAACCGGCTCTGGCGGCGCCATCGCGCTCTTCAGCGGCGACCTTGCCATCACCGGCAGTACCTTCACTGGCAACGGCGCCGAAGCTGACGGCGGCGCAATCTACGCCGGCGAGAGCGTGGCCATCGACGACTCCGTCTTCGATGACAACAGTGCCAACGGCAACGGCG
>CAZDZP010000035.1:0-15123 GCA_964509855.1 uncultured Anaerolineaceae bacterium
AAAGCCGCTGCGCCATTAGTCCGTCTTCCACGCTCTTATCCTCCTAGCAACAAAACGGCCGCCTTGCGGCGGCCGTGAACATGACGTCGTGACTGCCCGTGGTTAGTCGATTTCCAGCACCTTGAGCTTGATGACACCCTTGGGCACGTTAAGTTCAACGGTATCACCAACCTGTTTTCCAAGGAGCGCCGAACCAACCGGCGACTCGATCGAGATCCTGCCGTTCACAGCATCGGCTTCGGGCGGCCCCACCAGTTGGTAGTGCCGCGAGCTGCCGTCCTGGTCCACCTTCACGCCGCTGCCAACCACCACCCGCGACGTCTTGTGCGCTTCCTTCTCATCAATGGCCACGGCGCGCCGGAGAATGTCCTCGATCTCGAGGAGGCGCCCTTCGATCCGTCCCTGGTCCAACTTCGCATCGTCGTACTCAGCGTCGGTCTGGCTCGTCCCAAGTTCCCGCGCGTTGTGAATGCGCTCCGCGACGCGCTTTCGTTCCTCGCGCAGTTCCTGCATCTCTTTTTCGAGACGCGATCTCCCCTCACCGGTCAAGGGAACAGGTTGGTTAGACATGCGTCTCCCAGCTTTCTTTGAAAACACAATAGCCGAGGCACGGACCCCGGCGATGTGCGGGAGTATAGCCACGGGGCATCCGCACCCGCAAACGGCCCGGGAAGCATGCGGCAAGGTACGCAGAGGCGTGTAAACCGCCTGTATCGCCGAAAGTTGGAGTTGGAGGCTGCTCAGGGGATAATCGGTGGATGCGCCTGATTACTCCCCACGCGGCGCGAAGAAGCCCGCTGTCATGAATTCCGGTGGCCAACTGCCATGGGGGAACCGCAAGCGCGGCTCCTTCGATGCGCCCGGCCGTGGCAACAACCCCCTACGAATCGGCGTCATGGGCGCCATCGTTCTGCTGCTGGCGCTAGGCTCCTGGTTCGTCCTCGGACGAGCCTGCAGCGCGAGTTGCGACGACCTCTACTGCGCGTCCAGTCTCGACGTTGGCGCGCCTGATGGCTTCGTGTTCGCCAGCGATGTCTACCGCTTTACCGGCGATGACGACCAACTCGGCGACGGGCAAACCGCCACGATCGCGATCGAGCTGTCAGAGCGAGCTACGACTAGCGCGAACCTGAGCTTCTACCGGTTCATCGAAGACATTTCCGCGTGGGAACAAGTCGGCCCCGCTTCGCTCAGTGAAGACGGAACCCGCGTCTCAGGCGACTTCCAGTCGCTGCCCGAAACGCTCGTTGTGATGCGCCGTCTTGCAGTGTCTGGCCAGGTACTCGCCTACCTGAACCCCGGCCAGCAGCTACATCCCGATGCCGCCGCCACCGCAACGACGATCCTCACGAGGGACTTCATCCCCGTGGGCGACGGAACACTGCAAGGAACGCTCAGCCAACCGCCGCTGCAACCCGGCCAGGTACATCTGCCGGTATTGTCCGCTGCGGCTGACATCGAAGGCAGCCTCGCCAACCTCGACGCCATCCTTTCGTCCAGTTCCAACCGCTCCACGCACGTCCGCCGAATCGTCGAAAGCGTCACAACCTTCGACCTCCAGGGCATCAGCATCGACTACCGCGACCTTCGCGCCGACCAGCGCATATCCTTCGCTCTCTTCGTCGAAGAACTCGGCATCGAACTCCGTGCCCAGGGGAAGACACTCCACGTCATCGCGCCCGCGCCCATCCGTACCACCGAACGCGTGGACGAAGGCGCCTACGACTGGGCCGCCATCGGCCGCGCCGCGGACATTGCCAGCATCGCCCCCATCCGCGACCAGAGCACCTACCGCACTGACCTCCCCGTCATCCTCGCCCACCTTGGCCAACAATTGGACCTGCGCAAAGTCGTGCTTACGGTCACACCGCTCGCGGCCGAGCGATCACCCCAGGGCGTGCGTGCGCTCACGCTCGCCGAAGCTATGACCATCGCCACGGCGATAAGCATTTCTGACAGCCAGGTGACCACCAACGAAAATGTTGAACTTGTGGGCGTCAACATCGACAAGTCCGAGGGTCTCAGCGGGCTCGTTTGGGACGAGGCCGCAGCCACAGTCGGGTTCACTTACAAGCTTGATGGCGGTCGCACCGTCTGGATCGAAAACCATTTCAGTGTCGCCTTCAAACTCGAATTCGTCTCCGCCTATCAGCTCGCCGGCTTCGGCGTCGAAGACGCCAGCGACAACCAGTTCCTTGGAAACATCTGGACTGCAATCGTCCCCTTTGTTCAGAGCGGCAGGCCAGTGCTGCTTCGCCCCAACCAGGCCGACCTCGAACCGCGGTGGACCGTCTCAGCTGGTTCCCTCGAAGGTGGACAGGGCGGTGTCGCCCGCTGGACCAGCCCGTCCGAACCCGGTTCCTACTCCATCAGTCTTTCGCTGAGCGACGGCGTCTATCGCTTCGACTCGCAAATGAACGTCAACGTGCAACCACGCGACGCCGCGGGCGCCGGCGGAGGATAAATGGCAGCATCCCGGCTACGAATCACAGGCGGAAGCGCCCGCGGCATCCCGCTTGCTGAACCCAGGGGACACCGCCTTCGGCCCGCAACCGGGCTCGTTCGCGAAGCCGTGTTCAACATCCTTGGCGACACCGTTGAGGGTACCCGCGTTCTTGACCTGTTTGCGGGCACCGGCGCCTACGGAGTGGAAGCGCTCAGCCGTGGCGCTAGCCACGCAACCTTCATTGAAGCCCATCCCGCCGCCTGCAAGGCCATCCTCGATAGCCTCTCCCGGACCGGTTTCCAAGAGCAAGGCTTGGTGCTCCGCGGCCGCCTACCTGCCGCGCTTGCGTCCGCCAACGGCCCCTTCGACCTCGTATTCATGGACCCGCCCTACGACGATAGGGAAGCCCCTGAACTGCTCGCCAGCCTCCGCCCGCTCCTGGCTGACGGCGCACAGGTCGTCTACGAGCACGGGAGTCGCTACAATCCGCCGGAACAACCCGCGGGCCTAACTCTCGAAGACCGGCGGGTGTATGGCGACAGTGCGATCGCTCTCTATACGGCGATGGAGGTGGAATGAGGATAGCCGTGTTCCCCGGGGGCTTTGACCCCGTCACCAACGGGCACCTGGACCTGGTACGCCGCATGACGCATCTCTTCGACCGCGTCATCGTCGCGATCGTCAAAGGGCGCGACAAAGGAGCGCTCTTCACCTGGGACGAGCGTATCGAGCTCTTCCGCAAGGCCGTGGAAGATATGCCCACGGTTGAAGTCGAAGGGTTCGACGAACTGACTATCCAGTTCGCCCAGAAGAAGGGAGCGATAGCCGTCGTGCGAGGCATCCGTGCGGTCTCCGATTTCGAGAACGAGTTTGATATGGCGTTGATGAACCGCAAGCTCGCCCCAAACTTGGAGTCGGTCTACCTCATGTCCAGCCAGGACTTCCTCTACGTGAGCGCCAGCCGCATCCGCGAAGTCTCGCGCTTCGGCGGCGACATCTCCGATCTCGTTCCGCCCAACGTTCACGCTGCGCTGCGCGCGAAGCTCGGCAGCTAGCGCGGCCAATCGAGAACCAGTGGAACTGCTCGAACTGATCGATTCCCTTGAAGAACTGGTGGTCCAGGCCCGGCGGCTACCCGTGGGCGGCAACCTCGTCGTCGATCGAAAACGGGCCCTGGACATCGTCGACCAGCTACGCCTCGCAGTACCCGGCGATCTACGCCAGGCGGCACAAGTGCTGGAGACACGAGATCAGATCGTCGAAGAGGCGCAGCGCAAATCGTCGCAGATCGTGGAAAACGCCCACGCTGAGCGCGAACGGCTGATACTCCAGAATAGCATCGTGGTCGAAGCGCAGGAGCGGGCCCAGACGCTACTCGCGGCCGCTGAAGCCCGCGCACGCGAAACCATAGCCGAAGCCGACGCGACAGCCGCTGCTCACCTTAGCGAGGCAGCGGAAGCCGCAACCAAGGAAATGGACGACGCCGACGAGTACTCACTCGAGGTGCTGCGGCGTCTTCACGGCCAGCTCAACAGCTATCTCGATTCCATCAAGACCAGCATTTCTAGCCTTGAGGATCGCCGCTAGACGAACGCCGATCTAGGTGCCGCTTTCGCGTGCAGGAGAGGCATCTTCGGAGGAGACGAGGGCGAACGAAGGCAGGTCACGCGTGCGAGGCCGCGACGATCGCCCCGTGCCGTTCCCGTTGCTGCTGGAATCGTCGTCGTCTTCCCCTTCGGCGACGTCGTCCTTCGCTGCACTTGCCGCAGTTGTCTTCGCCGCCTCAACCGGCTTTTCTTCGACGGCCCGGGGCCGCTTGCGCGACGGCGGCGATGAAGCGTCACCAGTGAAGTTCGTTTCTATCGAACCCGTGATGGAGGCGCCCTCTTCCACGATCAGCGTGCGCGTCCGTACGGTCCCGGTGAGCACCGCCGTACCAGCCAGGCGAAGCCGTCCTGAGCACGTGATGTCGCCGTCGATGGTCCCGAACACTTCGGCATCTCGAGCGTCGATACGAGCCCGCGCCGAAGCGTTTTGCTCAATTGTCAGTAGGCCCCGGCACGTGACTTCCCCGGATACGGTTCCCTGGATACGGAGGTCTTGCTCCGCGGTGTAGTGCCCGTCGAATGTCGAGCTCGAGTCAACGACGCTTTCCACTCGGTCCGACGAAATCGGCGCAGCCGGCGCGTCTTCTTCCTGCACGTCGAGGTCCTCAAGACTGGGAGCGGGTCGGCTGGTGGTGCCTGGCCGCGAAAACGAAAATGGTGAACGGCTATCCTGGCTCATTTGGCGATCTCCTTCGGGTTCATCGACCGCGGAGTCAATTAGCTCGTCGGCGGACGATTCATGCGGTGTACGGCGAAAGTGCATAGGCGGATCCTCCAGGAGTTACCCCGCTCTTGCCCCGCCAAAGGCCTTCCAAATCTTCACGTTAGACGCGCTGTAACCCGATGTCCACCAGTATCACGCGATACTTACGAACGTTTTACAGCGGCTTCCCAGCCGTGCGAGCCCCTCAAACGACGATATTGAGCAGCTTCCCGGGAACGTAAATCACCTTTCGCGGCTCTTTTCCGCCCATCGACGACTGGATCTTCTCGAGCGCAAAGGCCGCCGCTTTAGCCTCATCCTCGCCTGCAGCAAGCGCCAGCGTGAGCCTTTCGCGTACCTTCCCGTTTACCTGAACGGCAATCTCCACCTCGTCGTCCCGAGCCAGTTCCTCGTCGAACTTCGGCCACGGCTGCAGGTGGATGCTGTACGGGCGGCCCCGTCGCTCCCACAGTTCCTCCGTTATGTGCGGGGCGAGCGGCGCCGTCAGCATCAAGACTGAGTCAATCGCCTCGTTCCAGGCGGTCTCGTCCACCGCACCAGCATCCCGCAGACGGGCCATCGCGGTAGCCAGTTCCATCAACCGCGAAATCATCGTGTTGAAGCGGAAGCTCTCGATGTCCGTCGTTGCCTGCCGAATCGTCTTATGCGTCTGACGGCGCAACTCCCGCGTTTCGGCCGCGTCCCCGCCGCTAACGAGTTCCACCGGGTCGACAACAAGACTCCAGACGCGGTTCAACCAGCGCACGATACCCTGCATCCCGGTCGGGTTGTATGGCCCGCCCTGGTCCCACGGGCCAATGAACATCAGCTGGCAGCGGAACGCATCAGCTCCGTGCACCGAAACCTGGTCGTCCGGTGCGACCACGTTGCCCCGGCTTTTCGACATCCGGTTCCCGTCGGGGCCGAGAATCACCCCCTGGTTGTAGAGCCGCAGCATCGGCTCATCGCCAACCACCACGCCCATATCCCGCGCGGCCTTCCAGAAGAATCGCGTGTAGAGCAGGTGCATCACGGCGTGCTCAGCACCGCCGGTGTACTGCTCCACCGGCAGCCACGCTTCCGCCAGCGACTTGCCCACGGGCGCATCCTCGCCATGCGGGTCCACGAAGCGCATCTGGTACCAGCTCGAACACATGAACGTGTCCATCGTGTCCGACTCGCGGCGCGCCGGCCCTTCGCATTCGGGGCACGGCACGTTGATCCACGACTCCACCTCGGTCAGCGGAGACTTCCCGGTCGGCTTGAACTCCACGTTCTCCGGCAGCTCAACCGGCAGCTGGTCCTCCGGCACCGGAACGATGCCGCAGCTCTCGCAGTGGATCATCGGGATGGGCGCGCCCCAGTACCGCTGGCGAGAGATGAGCCAGTCTCGCAGCCGGTAGTTCACCTTCCCTTCGCCGACGCCCAGTTGCTCGGCCTTCGCGATCATCGCGCCCACCGCCTCGGACGCAGGCGTGCCGTCGAACGGGCCTGAGTTCACCATCGTCTTCCCTTGCGGGATGGCCGCCTCCAGCGGCTGGCTGATGTCCACGCGGTCGTGGTCGAAAACAGGGATGATCGGCAGTCCGTACTTCGTCGCGAACGCGAAGTCACGCTGATCGTGCGCAGGCACCGCCATGATTGCCCCTGTGCCGTAAGTCACCAGCACGTAGTCCGCGATCCAGATCGGCACGCGCTCACCATTCAGCGGGTTCAGCGCGTAGCCACCCGTGAACACGCCAGTCTTCTCACCCTCGGTCGAAAGGCGATCGATTTCCGTCTGCCGGGACGTCTGCTCGATGTACTCGTCAACCGCGGACCGCTGCTCCGGTGTTGTCACCAGGTCTACCAACCGGTGTTCCGGCGCCAGCACCATGAAGGTCGCACCGTAGACGGTGTCGGGCCGCGTCGTGAACACCTCGAGCGTCTCGTCCGGCTGCCCTTCCACGCCGAAGCGCAAAAGTGCCCCTTCGGAACGGCCAATCCAGTTCGTCTGCATCACCTGGATGCGTTCCGGCCACTCCATCCGGCTGAAGTCCAACAACTCCTCGGCGTAGTCAGTAATCTTGAAGAACCACTGCGTGAGGAAGCGCCGGTCGACGACCGTATCGCAACGCTCGCACTGGCCGTTCACCACCTGTTCGTTCGCCAGCACCGTGCCGCACGATGGGCACCAGTTCGCCAGCGCCTCGGCCCGGTACGCCAGACCACGCTTGTAAAGCTGCAGGAACCACCACTGCGTCCACCGGTAGTACTCGGGTTCGCAGGTCACCACCTCGCGTTCCCAGTCGAAGCTCGCCCCCATCAGCCGCATCTGCTCCCTCATTCGGGCGATGTTTCCGTATGTCCATTCCCGCGGGTCTACGCCGCGCTTGATCGCCGCGTTCTCCGCTGGCAACCCGAAAGCGTCGAAACCCATCGGGAAGAGCACGTTCTTGCCGAGCATCCGCTGGTAGCGTGCGGCGGCGTCACTCGGGGAAATCGCATACCAGTGCCCGGTGTGCAGGTCACCAGAGGGGTAGGGGAACATGGTCAGCGCGTACCACTTCGGCCGCGGGTCGTCGTTCGGCGCGGAATAGATGCGGTCTCGCTCCCATCGCTCGCGCCATTTGGATTCAAACGTGTGTGGATCGTAGCGTTCGGCCACGCGGAATCACCTCGAAACTACTCGGAACTAACTTGGGTTTAGTCCATTGGAAACACCGGCAACGGCCGGTAGGTCGCTGTGTCCGAAACGGACGCCCCGCCGGCTACGCGCCGCGGGGCCGTAGAAGCGCGAGTCCGAACCTTTCGGACTGCGAGGACATGGTTAACAGCAACTCTCTGCGATTCATGGAATGCGATAGTACTAGAAGCGCAGGCAACACGTCACGATTCTGGTCATTTCGCCGCGGCATAGTGCGCCACGAACAAGGTCTCGTAGTTGCGGGGACCCGAGCACTCACCGCACGTCAGGTACCAGATCAGGAGATCATCTGGGTCCCGGCCGTAGCGGGCTTTCGCCGTCTTCCGGCATTCCGAAGCAAGCTTTTTCATGTCTCCCCACGGCGCCGGCAAGAGCAACGTGAACGCCAGCCCCCCCGGCATCACGATGTCTTTCGACGACTCGTCCGCGTCCTCAACCTCAAGCATCACCGCCCGTCGAAACTTTCCCTCGCCGATGAGTACCATCGCATCGTCCGGGACTGTGCCGCCCGCCTTCTCAGCCGAGGCTGCAAGTTCGGCCCTCAGGCCGGCGAAGCCCACGGGCACGCCGAGCACCGCCTTCGCATACGTGCGCGCGAACTGGATGTCGCTCCAATCGCTCTCCGTCTCGTGCCAGTCATCCGCGTCCAACCGAGGGCAATTGCAGTCGACGACCGCATCCTCCTCGCTTACCTTTTCGCTGGAGACGGGGAGGATCGGCTTACCGTCCTTGTCGAGTGGGACACGCTTGGCTTCAGGCATACCCTGAGAATAGAGCAGCAGCCCGGCTGGCTCTAGCTAGAGTCCCGGAGGTCTCACGCGTTCGCTGCATTGAAGCGAAGAGCCTCAGCCGTCCATGCCGCTTGCTCCGCAACCGTTCCAAATGGCGAAACCTCTGTCTGGTCCGAAAGCAGCGCCTCAATCGACGGGAGGTCCTTAGAGTCACCGAGCGAAGCCAGTGAGTAACACGACCAGAATCTCACCGACGAATCGGGGTCTTCGAGCCCCTCCCTAAGAAGCTTCATAGCTTGCTCTGACGCACGTCCCAAAAGCCCTATGCGCTCAATCGCGAAGCCTCGGAGCTCACCCGGCAATCCTGTATCGGCTGCCCTCGCCTCCAGGATCGCCAGCCCTTCGGGCGTGCCCATCTCGTACGCGATTTCCATGAGCGCCACGAGAGCCTCGGGTGCCACCACCCTATGTATGCCATTTGCAACTTGCTCGGCGGAAGTGGCGTCAACATTCCAGCAGCTTAGCTTCCGGACTATCCAACCGAGTTCGGCGTAGTGCGCTGGTGAAAGTTCTCGCTCCTCGACAAGCAGCTGTAGGGCCGTTGCGCAGGCCTCAGCGAGTGGATGCCGAACGATTTCCGCCAACAAGTCACTTCGGGCAGGTTGGTCAGGCTCTGCTCGCCAGCGCGCGAAGAGAATAGGTAGCTCAGCATCCGTCATGACGCTCTACGCGAGCACCAACTTCACATGGTCCAGCAAACCCGGGATCTCGACGAACACGCTCTTCCCCACGAACGTCAGCGCCTCGATGCGGCCGCCCTCGGTGTACTGGTCGCGCACCACCGCTTCGCCAACCACCGCCGCGGCCCGCTCGTTCCACGCATCGTCAGCTTCGACGCCAAGCTCCGCCGCGAGAAACTCAAGTGCCGGGGTGTTCACCAGCACCGCGACTTCCCGGTCGTACCGGTCGATAAAGAAGTTGGCCTGCACTGCGCCGAGCAACTCCGTCCCGTTGCCCGGGCCTTCGTACGAAACGTTCAGTGGTGGGTCTACCAGCGTCGTCATTCCCGGTGCTCCTGTGGCATCGCAATCTTGAGTGTCTCGGTGGCGGCGTCTAGCAACTGCGCCCGTGCCTGCGTGCGCGACTGCAAGCCCCAGATATTGATGAATCCTACAGCGGCCGACTGGTCGTAGGTGTCGCCCTTGTCGTACGTCGCCAGGTCCAGGTCGTACAGAGACCGTTCTGCTTTGCGGCCAACCACGTCCGCCTGGCCCCGCCCAATCCGCATCCGGATAGTGCCGGTGACGAAGCGCTGCGTGCTCGCAACGTAGGCCACGAGGTCCTGGTGGTGCGCGCTGAACCAGAGGCCGTTGTACACCAGCTCCGAATACTCCACCGCCAGGTACTTCTTCAGCCGCAGTTGCGCCTTCGAAAGTGTCATCGCTTCCAGCGCCCGGTGCGCCGTGTGCAAAATCACTGCCGCCGGCGCTTCATAGATCTCCCGGCTCTTGATACCGACCAGCCGGTCTTCGATCTGGTCCATGCGCCCGACGCCGTGTTCGCCGCCGAGGGTGTTCAGCCGTTCGACCATCTCCACTGGCCCATAGGCGTCGCCGTTGATCGCCACCGGGAAGCCCTGCTCGAAGCTGATCTCGACGTACTCAGGCTCCGCCGTAACCGTGTTCGGGTCCTTCGTCCACTCGTAGGCGTCGGCCGGGGGTTCCGTCCACGGGTCCTCCAGCACGCCCGCTTCGGCGCTGCGGCCCCACAGGTTCTCGTCGATGCTGAACGGGCCCTTCTGTCCCCACGGAATGTCGATCCCGTGCTTCTTCAGGTACTCGATCTGCGTTTCGCGCGCCATCGATTGCTCGCGGGTCGGCGCAACAATCTGGATGGTCGGATCGAGCGTCTGCACGCCAACATCGAAGCGCACCTGGTCGTTGCCCTTGCCCGTGCAGCCGTGGGCGACGGCGGTCGCGCCTTCTTCGTGCGCCACGTCCACGAGCAGCTTCGCCATCAACGGACGCGCCAACGCCGTCGCTAGCGGATAGGCGTCCTGGTACACCGCGCCAGCCGCCAGCGCCGGGAAGACGAAGTAACGGATGAAGTCTTCCTTGGCGTCGATGACGCGCACTTTGAGCGCGCCCGCAGCGTAACCGCGTTCTTCGATGACCGGTTGTTCGCGGCTCATGCCCACGTCAATGTTGAGCGCGATCACGTCGTAGCCCTGCTCAACCTTGAGCCACTTGATCGCTGTCGTCGTATCGAGCCCACCGGAGTAGGCGAGTATCAGTTTCGGCACTTTGGAGCGTGCTCCCCAGGGTTGTTGTAGCCAAAGTATGGCTGCAGACGATGACTTGGGGAAACCTTCGAGGCTACAATCCCGCGCGCTTCGATGCGGTAACGCCAATCAGCGCGCCAAACACTACCGCCGTGAGCAACACCACCGCCGAAACAATGGCCACGATCACCCCCAGTGTGTCCGAAACCCTCCCTACAATTGCGAACGGCAGGAAAGCCAGGCACACGGAGGCGACTCCCACGGAACCAAAGATGAAAAACGGCGCTGCGAAGCGATGCGTCGCCTCCCAGCGCTCGTCATTGGCCATGGTGTACGGCAGGCGAATGCCCGCCCAGTGGTTGCGTGGCAGCTTCCCAACAAGCCCCATCACCGAAACCGTGAGCACCGTCACAGCCCCAAGAAACATCACCAGCAGGACAATCACCATCGCGTGCTACTCGGCGCCTTTCGCGCCAAGCGCCACCAGCGATTCCTCGATGATTTCGCAGGCGCGATCAATCTCGGCCTCGCTTACCGTGAGCGGCGGCATCAGGCGAATCGCGTTGGGACGCACGTTGTTCACCAGCAGACCGCGGTCGCGGCACGCCGCCGCAAGGTCCGCCGCGATGTCGCTCGAAAGGCTCACCGCCAGCAGCAGCCCCCGGCCCCGCACACCGGTGACTTCCGGGTAGCGGTCCTCCAGCGAATGCAGCCGCGCAACGAGGTACTCCGAACGCTTCGCCGCCTGCCCCGGCAGGTCGTTGTCGAGGATGAACCGCATTGTCGCGACGCCCGCCGCGCTCGCCAGCGGGTTCGCCCCAAAGGTCGTGCCGTGGTCTCCGGGCACCATGTGCAGGGCGAGCTCTTCCTTCGCAAGCACCGCGCCTATCGGCACGCCGCCGGCCAGCCCCTTGGCGAGACACACGATGTCCGGGGTAACGCCTTCTTCCTGTTGGTAGGCGAACAGCGTCCCGCTGCGCCCGTTCCCGGTCTGGATTTCGTCGAGGATGAGCAGCAAATCGTTCTGGCGGCACCACGCCTGGATGTCCTGCAGGAAACCGTCCGCCGGCATGTTCACGCCGCCTTCGCCCTGGATCGGCTCCAGCAGAATCGCGACCGTGTTTTCGTTCGTCGCGCGCTTCACCGCCTCCAGGTCGTTCCACGGGACGTGATGGAAGCCGGGGATCATTGGCTCGAAAGGCTCCCGGTAGCGCTCCGTACCGGTCGCCGCGAGGGCGCCCATCGTGCGGCCATGGAAGCCGTCGTTGAATGCGATGACCTCGTGCGCACCGTTGCGCACGTCCCTGCCCCAGCGTCGCGCGAGCTTGATTGCCCCCTCGATCGCCTCGGCGCCCGAGTTCACGAACAGCACGCGGTCGAGCGTCGAGTTCTCCACGAGGATCTTCGCAAGCTCCACCATCGGCTCCGTGTAATACAGGTTCGATGTGTGGATCAGCGTCTGCGACTGGTCCGCCAGCGCTTTCGCCACGACCGGGTGCGCATGTCCAAGCACGTTGACCGCAAGGCCGCCAACGAAGTCGAGGTACTCCTTGTCCTCGGTGTCCCACACACGTGTGCCTTCGCCGCGACGCAGAACGATGGGCTGCCGCCCGTAGTTCTGGAACAGGTAGCGTTTCTCGTCGGCGATGACTTGTTGCATGGCACTTCCTTCGTCAGTCACGAATTCACCCCGCCGGCGCCAGCTGGCGCCCAAAAGGCGAGATTGGATAGTACCGAACCACGCGCAACAGGCTAAATCGGTCGTCGTTAGCTGAAGGGCGCACGCGAAAGCAGCGTCTCATGCGTGCCCGGCTCATCCACCGAGGGATCGCGGTGCCACGTCGAATCGAACAAACGCCAACCCTGCCGCCTGTCTTCTAGCATCAGGTCCATCATCTCTTGCAGCATCTTCTTGTGGTCCGCTTGCCGAACCGGGGCCAGCACTTCGATGCGCTCATCAAGGTTGCGCTTCATCAGGTCCGCCGAACCGATGAAGTACTCTTTGTCCCCGCCATTGTGAAACGCATAGACCCGCGAATGCTCCAGGAAGCGACCAATCACGCTCACCACCGTCACGTTGTCGCTTAGCCCCTTCACCTGCGGCCGCAGCCGGCAGATTCCGCGCACGATCAGGTCAACGCGCACCCCGGCTTGCGAAGCCCGGTACAGCAACTCCGTGAACTCCCGGTCTTCGAGGGAGTTCATCTTGAACTGGATGTGCGCCGGCTCGCCCCGTTTTGCCGCTTCGATTTCGCGCCACACCCGAACCTCCAGCTCACGCCGAAGGTTCGTGGGCGCCACCAACAGCGTTTCGCCGTCCACCGTCTCCGCGAAGCCAGTCAGGTAGTTGAACACCCGCAGAAGGTCGTTGCAGATAGCAGGGTCAGCTGTGAAGAGGCCGAGGTCCGTATACGTTCGCGCTGTGCGGGAGTTGTAGTTCCCCGTCCCCACGTGCGCGTACATCGTGATCTTCCCGGCTTCCTCCCGCACCACCAGCGAGATCTTGGAATGGATCTTCAGATTCGGCACGCCATATGCGACGTGCACTCCCGCGTTTTCCAGTTTCCGCGCCCAATCGATGTTGTTGGCCTCATCGAACCGCGCTGTCAACTCAACGAGCACTGCCACCTGCTTGCCCCGCCCCGCCGCATCGATCAGCGACGCAAGAATCGGCGAGTCTGGCGAGGTGCGGTACATGGTCTGCTTGATAGCGAGCACGGTCGGGTCGTTCGCCGCTTCATCAACGAACCGCGCCACCGTGGCGTCGAACGACTCGTAGGGATGATGCACGAGGATGTCTTTTTCACGGATCTCAGCGAAAAACGTCTCCGGGTCGGTTACCGAAACGAAGGCCGTGGGCACGGCGGGCGTCGCCACTTCATCCGAAAGGCCAGGCAACGGCAGCCCCGCAACCTGGAAGAGGTCCGCCAGGTCCAGCGGACCCTCCGTCACCACCAGGTCGTATTCCTCCAGCTCGAGCTCTTCGAGGAGCAACTCAAGGCGAGATGGTGGAAGCTCACCCGCGACTTCGATCGCGACCGCTTCGTTCAAGCGCCGCCGCTTTAGGCCGCTCTCGATGATTTCCAGCAGGTCATCAGCTTCCTCCCCCGGCGTCCCAAGGTCGGCGCTACGGATAACCCGGAACGCCCACCAGCCATCCACTTCCATTCCCGGGAACAGCATCAGGGCATGGGCCGCGATGACATCCTCCAGCAGCACGAACCGGTTGTCGCCAGCGTCGATGAAGCGCGGACGATTCTCTGGCACCTTCACGCGTGCGAACCGCGATTGTCCCGTCCTAGGTGAGCGGATGCTCAGCCCAATCGAAAGACTCTGGCTGGAAATGAAAGGAAAAGGATGCGCCGGGTCCACCACCAGCGGCGTCAGCACAGGATAGATGGCCTGCACGAAGTATTCGCGAATGCGCTCCGCCGCGTCGTCATCGAGGTCTGCGAAAGCCAGGAACGTGATGCCTTCGTCCGCGAGCAGCGGCACGAGCATCTGGTGCCACACCGCCTCGCAGTCGCGCCGCATTTTTGCGCAACGCTCGAGGATGAGCGGCATCTGCTCCGTAATCGTCATTCCGTCAATGCTGCGGTTGCGCGGGTCCGACTTCGCGCTGCGGTGCAGCCAGCCCACGCGTTTGGCGTAGAACTCATCCAGGTTGCTTGCCGTGATCGCGAGAAACTTCGCCCGTTCCAGCAGTGGATTCCGGGGATCCCGTGCCTCTTCCAGCACCCGCTCGTTGAACTCCAGCCAGCTCAGTTCACGATTCAGGTAGTACGCCGGGTCCGACAGGTCCCATTCGAGCGGCGCTTCGCCCTCGGCTTCTTCTACGTCTGCTGCTTCAACGAGCTGTTCGACCACGACACGCCCCGGGAGAGGATTGACCAATTGTCGACCACATTCGTTAACGCGGTCAGAAGAATTATGATGCTTTCCCGGCGGCTTTGCATTTCTCGCGGGCAACTACGGGACGATGCGCGTTCCACTCCTGAGCGCCGAAGCCAACATGCCCGGCACGCGGCCATCCACGATTTGCGCCGGTACGCCTAGCCTAACTGCGTGAAGGCACGCATCGAGCTTCGGGATCATGCCGCCAATCGCCACGCCCGACTCGATAAGCCCAACCGCCTCGTCCGCCGTCAGCTGCGCGCAGACCTGTCCGTCCGCACCTCGCACACCCTCCACGTCCGTCAGGAACACCAAGACTCGCGCTTCCAGTGCGCCAGCAATCGTCCCTGCGACCGTGTCCGCGTTCACGTTCACAAGTTGGTCCGCACCATCCCCGGGTACGAACCCCACGGAGCTGATGACGGGCACGATTCCTGCGTTTCGAAGCGCATCAATGGCCGTCGTGTCGGCCGATAAGGGCTCCCCCACGAATCCGAACTGCGGCTCCGCGATTTCGCAGCGCAGTGTCCGTCCATCCGCCCCGGAAAGCCCCACTGCGGGCACCCCGGCTGCGTTGATGGCAGCCACAATCCGCTTATTCACGAGGCCCGCGAACACGGCCACGATCACCGGCAACGCACGTTCGTCCGTCACTCGGCGACCGTTCTCGAAGCGCGACTCAATGCCCATGGCGTCCAGCCAGCGCGTGGCTTCCGCGCCGCCCCCGTGAACCACCACCGGGATGTCCCCCGAAGCCGCCAGCGCCGCGATGTCG
>CAZDZP010000036.1:0-15119 GCA_964509855.1 uncultured Anaerolineaceae bacterium
TTCGTAGAGCACGTGGAGTTTGAGCCCGGTGTGCATGGGCGTGTGTTCAACGACGGGCACCATGTACTCGACTGTCGAGCCTTCAGCGATGCGGTTGGATTTCCGGACTGGCTCGCCGTTCACGAGCACGTTGCCATCGGCGATGAGCCGCTGAACGTGCGCCCGCGTGAGAGCGGGGTCGGCGGCGGAAAGGATTGCGTCGATGCGACCTTCGGAGTCGGCTACGATTCGCTGCCAGGCTCCGGTTCGTTCTGTTTGTCGAAGAGAATTGTCCATAGCAAACACAAGACGCCGATCGTGATGGCCGAATCGGCGACATTAAACGCCGGCCAGTTTGGGAACTTGATGAAGTCAACGACTTCACCAGTGTTGACCCGGTCGATGAGATTGCCTACAGCGCCGCCGAACATCAGCGCGAGGCCGAGCCGCATGATGGGGTGGGCGAAGCCGGGATTCAGCAGATAGATGAGGATAGCCGAGACACCAATGACGCCGGTGATGATGAGCAGTGGCCCCGAATCCTGGAGGATTCCGAACGCGGCGCCGGAGTTAAGGACGTGGACGAGCCTAACAGGCCAGCCATCGGGCCAGGAATCGCCGCGTTCGATTGTTTGCGTGATGACCCACTTGGTGAGCTGGTCGGCGCCGATGATGACGGCGACAATGGCGACGTACCACCAGTCGCGTCGCAGGGAAAATCGCACCGTCGACGTTTCGGCGTTGCGGGCGGGGGCGTTCTCCATCGTTCCATCGTAAAGGACGGTTGAGTTGTGGACGCGTCGGAGGTTTGGGCGGCCTGAACGTAGCCAGATCAAGGTGGCGCGGGTTGCAGGCGTGAAACGGACGGGGCTACGCTTGAGACATTCGCACGTGCGACTTTGCGCAGGAGAGATGCCCGGATGGCAACTGCCACAGAAAAAGAACTCCGCCCTGATGGAAAGCTGCGGCTTCCCCCGGGGCAACACCTGACCAACGGCTGGCCAGTGCTGCACTATGGCAGCGTCCCCCGGATCGACCTTGAATCCTGGAAGTTTCACGTCTGGGGGCTGGTGGAAGAAGAGAAGAGCTTTAACTGGGAGGAGTTCAACGCCATCGGCCAGTCCAGGGATGTGAGCGACATCCACTGCGTAACGACGTGGAGCAAGTACGACAACGAGTGGGAGGGGGTGCCCTTCAGGGCCTTCCTCGAACAGATCAAGCTCAAGTCCGAAGCCACGCACGTGATGATCCACAGCTACGGCGGGTACACCACGAACCTGCCACTCGCCGACCTCGACCGCGACGACGTGCTCTTCGTCCACACCCACAACGGCGAACCGCTCAGCAAGGAGCATGGTTGGCCGATGCGGCTCGTGGTTCCGCACCTGTATTTTTGGAAGAGCGCCAAGTGGATCGGCGGCATGCAGTTCCTGGACCGCGACCGGCCGGGATTCTGGGAAACCTATGGCTACCACATCTACGGCGACCCGTGGAAGGAACAGCGCTACTCGTAGTCGCGGACGCTAACCGTTGGCGTTGACCGGCCCGTGCTCGCTGAGCAGCGCGCGAGCAGCGGCGAGGTTAGCCTCGCTTTCGCCGCCGAGCATTTCGGCGAGTTCGCGCAGACGGCCCGCTCCGTCCAACGGGGTAACGGTGGACCACGTTCGGCTCCCGTCGGTTTGTTTCGACACGACGAAGTGTCGGTCCCCGTATGCCGCGACCTGGGGTAGGTGCGTGATACACAGCACCTGGTGGCGGCGGGCGAGCCGGCGCAGCGCTTCGCCAATGAGAGGCCCGGAACGACCGCCAACGCCTTCGTCCACCTCGTCCAGGACGATGCACCGGGACTCAGCCGTTTCGCTGAAGACGATGGTGAGCGCGAGCATGAACCGCGATGTTTCGCCGCCACTGGCAACCGAAGCGAGGGGCCGCGGGTCCTGACCGGGGTTGAAGGACGCGAGGAACTCGACCCGGTCGATGCCCGATTCTGTTATCTCCCGGCTCGTTTGTTCGGCCGCCTCCAGCGGCGACCAATCCGCGTCGACGAGGTCGTAGTCAGGGAAGGCGACAGGGATGCCCTGGACGGCATCGAGGCACTGGAATCCGATAGCGAGCCGGGCGTTCGCCATACCCAGCAAGTCAAGCTCGGCAGCCACGCGCGTCACAAGCTCCCTGGCGGCTGTGCGGCGCGCGTTGGAGAGACTGGTCGCAAGCTGCGCAAGGGTGGTCACCAGTCGGCTCTCGTTGGCCTGCAGGTCCTCCAGCGACGCGCCACCCGCCTCCAACGCGAGCAACTCCTGGCGGGCTTCGCCGCCATACTCCACAACAGCTTCAATGGTCTCGCCGTACTTCCGCTTCAGGCGAGCGATGAGGTCGAGCCGTTCGCCGAGGGCAGCGAGTCGTTCCGGATCCTCTTCGATCTCATCCCCGTAGCGACGTAGCTCGCGTGCCAGCTCTTCGGCCGTCGACTCGAGCGTGGCGGCCAACTCCGCGATTCCCGCGGCATCCGGATCGCGGCTGGTTATCTCGTTGGCGGCGGCGACCGCCTCGGCGCTGCCCGGCGATGCCAACGCTTCCAGTGCTGTTTCCACCGATTCGCGGATGACCGATGCGTTCGCGAGCCGCGACTGGTCGTTGCGGAGCGCGTCGTCTTCGCCGGGGACGAGCCCTGCAGCCTCGATCTCTTCGACTTCGAAACGCAGTTGGTCGAGGCGGCGCTCGCGTTCGCGTTCGCCCGAAACGAGGCTGGCGATCGCATGCCGCACACCACGAAGTTCGCGCGCTACACGGGCGACTTCATCGCGGTCGCGTTCCAGGCCTGCAAAGGCGTCGAGGAGATTGCGCTGCACCACAGGTCGCAACAACGCTAGCTGTTCGGACTGCCCGTGGATGTCAATCATCGCCTGGCCGAGCGACTGGGCTTCATCGAGGGTGGTTGGCGAACCGTCCAGGCGAATGACGGATCGGCCCCCGCGCGAAAGGGAACGTTCAAGAGTGCTACCGGTGGCGGTTGCTACTTCAACGCGCGCCCGCTCGGCCCCGGTCGCGACCACCTCGCGACCCTTGCGCGCGCCGAAGACGAACGCAAGCGCATCGACGACGAGCGATTTACCAGCGCCGGTTTCGCCGGTGAATACGTTGATGCCACTTCCGGGTTCGACCTGGACGTCCCGCGAGACGGCGAAGTCGATGATCCGGAGGCTCTTAATCACCCGCGTGGACCCGGCTGGAGAGCTGGAACTCCAGCTTTTCGGCGAGGTCGGCATAGAAGAAGGCTTCGGGGTTGAAGCGTGCGAAGCGGGTGATGTGTTCGCTGGACGTGGTGCGGACACATGCGCCGCTCTCCACGGGAATATCTTCCTGCCCATCAACACTGAGGATGGCGCCATGGTCGGAGGTGACGCGCATCTCAACCACCGACTGCGGCTGCAACACGATCGAACGGCCGAGCGCCATGTGCGCGGACACGGGGGTCACGACGAGGTGGTGTTCCGTTGGCGATAGAATGGGGCCGCCCGCCGCGAGCGAGTACCCCGTGCTGCCAGTCGGGGTCGAAACGATGATGCCGTCACAGCGGTATTCGGCGACCCGTGCGCCATCGATGGAAAGGTCGACGTAGATGGGACGTCCCGGCGCGGCACGCGATACAACGATGTCGTTTAGCGCGTGATGAACGTCGCCGACCAGGGTCCCTTCGGGGCTGAAGACTTCCCCGCGGGCCATCAGGCGCTCTTCGTTGCGCCAGTCTTCGGCGACGACCCGTTCGATGTGGTTGAAAAGGTCGCGGGGGCTGAGATCGGTGAGGAAGCCCAGCCGCCCCATGTTCACGCCGAGAATGGGCACAGAGTGCGGTACGGTAACGCGCGCTGCCCGGAGAACGGTGCCGTCGCCGCCGACGCATACCACGACGCCCGCGGTTTCGATATGGGCGTTGGCGGCGTCTTCCCAGGCGTCGGCGACGTAGGACTGCACACCGAAGCGTTCGAACTCCTGCGCGACCTGGCGGGAGAACGCCGCGGCACCTTCGCTGCGGGGGTGGTGAACGACGACAGCACGACTCAGCATTCCGAAACCTCTGCGCCCGGTGTGCGGACGTACGCGAGGAATTCTACGTTGCCTTCGGCTCCCGCGGTTGGGCAGTCGATAAGGCTGAGTACCGTCCAGCCATGTTCGTTGGCGAACGCGCGAAAGGATGTAGCGACTTCCTGGCGCAGCGCTTCGTCGCGAACGATGCCGCCACGGGGAACGCGGGCGGGTTCGAGTTCGAACTGCGGCTTCACCAGTACCACTCCCGGTGTCGCCGGTGGTACCCGTTCCGCGATGGAGGGCAGCACCTTGAGCACCGAGATGAACGAAACGTCGATGGCGAAGAAATCGACCGGCGGCAGCTCGGGCAGCTCACGGGCGTTCGTGTGATCCATGAGGGTGACGCGCGGGTGCTCCCGTATGCGCTGGTGGAGCTGTGCGCGGCCAACATCGACCGCCAAAACCGAACCCGCACCGTGCTGCAGCATGCAATCTGTGAACCCGCCGGTGGACGCGCCGACATCCATGCAGCGCAGGCCGGTAACGTCGATGGTGAACTCGCGCAGGGCAGCTTCGAGCTTGAGCCCACCACGGCTGACAAAGCGGTCAGGCGCGACGAGTTCGAGGGGGTCGTCTTGCTGGAGCATCGTGGCCGGCTTCACCAGGACGCGGTCACCGGAGCGCACCTGGCCGGCCATCACGAGGCGGCGGGCACGCTCACGCGAATCGACGAGGCCACGTTCGACAAGCAATTGGTCGGCGCGAATGCGGGGCATGCAGACAGTGTACGCGCCGCACCGAGCCTTCGGCCTACAGCGGATGGCAGATACACTGCGGCGATGCAGCCCCACGAACGTGTCCAGGCGGCGATGAAGGAGCTCGGGTTGCCGGGGCGATTGGTCGCGTTTGAGCAAAGCACGGCGACGGCCACTGAAGCCGCATCCGCAGTCGGCTGCGAGGTCGGCCAGATCGTGAAGACGCTGTTCTTTCGCGCCGAAGGGCGACCGACGCTCGTCCTGTGCGCTGGCGACAGGCAGGTCGATACGGCGCTGCTCGCGCCGGTGCTGGGGGTTGGTCGCAAGAAGCTGAAGATGGGTACGGCAGCGGACGTCCAGGAGGCCACCGGCTTCGCAGTCGGGGGCGTGGCGCCAATCGGCATGCCAGCGAATTACGACACGGTCGTTGACGAAAGCCTGCGACGGTTCGAAACCGTGTGGGCAGCGGCTGGCGAAAGCAACGTCCTGTTCGAAGCGGCCACAGAGGCGCTCGCCGTGGCCGTGTGTGGCCAGTGGGCGGCTGTCACGCGTGAACCCGCCGGCGGGGACGACTAGCCGGTGCCGCCTCTGCTACGCGCGATGCGGCCCCAACAGTGGCCAAAGAATGGGCTGGTGTTCGCGGCGCTGGTGTTTAGCCTTGGCGATGCATGGAAGCTGGATGACGTCGATTCGTGGTGGCCGCTGCTTTGGCGGACGCTGATCTTGTTCGGCACGTGGTGCCTCGCCGCCAGCGCCACCTACCTGCTCAACGATGTGCGCGACGCACCGCTCGACCGCATGCACCCGCGGAAGAAGTTTCGCCCCATCGCCAGCGGAAGGCTAAAGGAAGGAACCGCGTTGGCGGCGGCGGTGGTGCTGGTGCTCATCGCTATCCCCACCGCCTTTGTGCTCGATTCTCTCGCCGGCGCCGTGCTCGCTGGCTACGTGGCGCTCATGGCGGGCTACTCCTTCGGGCTGAAGCAGTGTGCCATCCTCGACATCTTCATCCTGTGCGCGGGCGTGGTGGGGCGGGCCGTTTCCGGGGCGATGGTCATCGATGTCGAAATCAGCCCGTGGCTGTACGTGTGCTCCAGCTTCGGGGCGCTGTTCTTCGCGACGAGCAAGCGCTGGGCCGAGTTCCGGCAGCTCGGCGAAGACGCGGCGAAGCACCGCCCGTCGCTCGCGAACTACAGCAGCGAACTGCTGAACCAGATGTTGTTCGTGAGCGGCGCCTCGGCGCTGGTGAGCTACGCGGTGTACACGGTGGAATCGGTGAACGTCCCCAGCAGCGGGGCGATGGCGCTCACGCTGCCGTTCGTGGCATTTGCGCTGTTCCGCTACCTGATGATGCTGGACGGCCCACGGCGGGGCGACGCACCCGACCAGATACTGTTCACGGACCCGGGCATCGTGCTGGCGGTGGTGGGATTTGTGGCCGTGGCGTTCTGGGTACTGGCAGCGAACTGAAGTCGGTCAGTGCGTTCCCGGGTCGCCTTTCGCCAGCGGTCCACCGAGTTCAGGGCGGCCGGACCACACCCACGCGTAGTCCTTCAGGCTAACGCCCATGAGCATGCCGAAGAGCGACGTGGGATGGATGAACAGCCCGGTGCCATCCGGGCGGCCGGCTGAGTAGTTGAAGCGCGCGTTCGCTGCTTCGAGGCGGCCACCGAGGGCAAGCACGTCGTCGACTTCGATGTAGCACATGTAGAGGCTGGGCCCGCGGCGATGGAAGAAGCGGTCCATGGCGCCGCCGCCGAAGGTCTCGGTTATCTCGACTCGGTCCAGCCGCTCCGGGGGATTGAAGAGCGTGAGCGTGCCCCGGTAGCCGTAGCGTTCGCTTTCGATAGGCGAGAAGCGCGATTCGTCCAAGCCGAAGATGCGGACGTAGAGGTCGTTGGCGGCCTTCCAGTCGGGGACGGGGTTGGTCACCTCGTAGACGAAGTTGATGTCGCCGACGGGCATGCGGCTCTCGGACTGGCTGATGAGAGTGGGCATGCCGATGGTCTGCGACTTGTCCAGGAAGAGGCGGCCGTTGTCCTCCGTGTACGTCACGCCTTCGGCGTCCAGGTGGCGCGCCATGGCCTGGAGGTCGGGAGTGCTGAAGCCGGCTCCGAGGAGGCCCTGGCCCCACTCGTTGCGGTAGTCGGCCGTTGGGCCGTCTCCGGTGGGCTCGAGGAACTCGAACTCCGTGTCGCCCGCCTGCACCACGGTGGACTTGGCGCCGAGGGCAGCGGAGTCGTACTCCCGCACCTTTTCGGCGCCGAAGAACTCCTTCCAGCGACCGACGGCCGTTTCGCGATCAGGGACGGAAAGGATGACTCGGTCGACGCGGTCTAGCATGGCGCGGCTCCTGGAAGGTTATGGCGGCCATTGTGTCGGGGGGCCGGGCGATGGGCCACCGGTGTGACTTGCCAATTCGGCATGAAAAAGCGCCCCTCCGTTGGGAGGGACGCTTTGAGGTTCGCGATTGTTGCCGGGTTAGGCGCTTTCGCCGCGCACTTCGGGTTCGTAGTCCATGTCGATGGACTTACCGCCAGAGGTGAGCAGGATGGGCCGCTGGTGCTTGGTGATGACTTCGGCGTTGACGACGCACTTCTTCACGTCGTCGCGGCTGGGCACTTCGTACATGACTTCCATCAGGCGGCTTTCCAACACGGTGCGGAGGCCTCGAGCGCCGGTCTTGTGGCGGATGGCTTCGTCAGCGATGGCCTTGAGCGCGTCTTCGGTGAAGCTGAGCTCGATGCCGTCCATGGCGAAGTAGCGCTGGTACTGGCGGATGACGGCGTTCTTCGGTTCGGTGAGCACGCGGACGAGCGACGACTGGTCGAGCGACGTGAGGCCCACGACCATCGGCAGGCGGCCAACGAATTCGGGGATAAGACCGAACTCGAGCAGGTCGTCGTGGGTGACGTGGGTCAGGAGCTCGTCCTGGTTCTGGTCGCTCTTGTTGCCGCGCGCGGCGTGGAATCCAAGGCGAACGTGATCGCTGGTCAGGCGGCGCTCGATGATCTTGTCGAGGCCTTCGAAGGCGCCACCGCATACGAAGAGGATGTTCTGCGTGTTGATCTGCAGGAAGTCCTGGTGCGGATGCTTGCGGCCGCCCTGCGGAGGCACGTTGGCAACGCTGCCTTCGATGATCTTCAGCAGCGCCTGCTGCACGCCTTCGCCGGAGACATCGCGCGTTATCGAGGGGTTGTCTCCCTTGCGGGCGATCTTGTCGATTTCGTCGATGTAGATGATGCCGCGCTCGGCCTTCTGGATATCGAAGTCGGCGGACTGAATGAGGTGCAGGAGGATGTTCTCGACATCCTCGCCGACGTAGCCAGCTTCCGTAAGGGCGGTGGCGTCGGCGACAGAGAAAGGTACATCGAGCACGCGTGCGAGCGTCTTGGCGAGCAGGGTCTTGCCAACGCCAGTGGGACCGACGAGGAGGATGTTGGCCTTTTCGAGTTCAACATCACCGCTGGCGGCGGCGCCAATGCGCTTGTAGTGGTTGTACACGGCGACCGACAGGACCTTTTTGGCCTGTTCCTGCCCAACAACGTAGTCGTTCAGATGCTGGTAGATGAACTTGGGAGGCGGAACATTCTGCGAAAGGTTGGGCACACCGCGCGTTGTGCGGGTGGCGTTCGCCGTGCCGGTTTCCTCGTCAATTATCTCCCTGCAGAGGTCGACGCATTCGTCACAGATGTACACGGCGCCGGGACCGGCGATAAGCCGCCGGACCTGGTCCTGGTTTTTTCCACAGAAGGAGCAGTGGTACTGCACCCGGTTAGTTCGATTGCCTGCCAAGCGTTCCCCCTGGACTATCCCTTCGCGTCTTCAGGGCGCGTAAGTAGTTCATCGACAAAACCGTAGTCTTTCGCACCCTGGGCATCCAAGTAAAAGTCGCGGTCAAAGTCTTTTGTAATGCGCTCTACCGGGTTTCCGGTATGGCGCGCGATGATGTTCCGGATGATCTCGTTGTTTCGAAGGATTTCCTTCGCGGCGATTTCGATGTCTGTCGCCTGTCCGCGAGCGCCACCGAGAGCCTGGTGCATGTGGATCGTTGCGTTCGGGAGCGCATAGCGCTTGCCGGCGGCGCCAGCGCACAGCAGAACCGTCGCCATGGACGCGGTCTGGCCGACGGCGATGGTGGAAACGGGGGGAGCGATGAGCTGCATTGTGTCGTAGATCGCGAGGCCAGCAGTAATCACGCCACCTGGCGAGTGGATGTACATGCTGATGTCTTTGTCGGGGTCTTCGCGCTGCAGGAAGAGCAGCTGCGCCACGATGAGGTTCGCGATCTGGTCGTCGATGGGGGTGCCAAGGAAGACGATGCGCTCCTTCAGTAGCAGCGAAAAGATGTCGAAGGCGCGCTCGGAGCGCGGCCCGCTTTCGATGACCGTTGGGATCACGGCCTTAACAAGGGGATGGATCTGGGGTTGCTGGGTCACTCCGCCTCCTCGCTTTCCTTGCCATCCTCGGTGGTTGGCTCTTCCTTCGCCGGCTTTGCGGCTGCCGGGGCATCCCCGGCCACCAATTCCTTGATTCGCGAAAGGGTGCGGTCCGAAAGAACGTTCCTTCGTATCGTTGCACGCCCTTCGTCGTTGTTGAAGAGTTCGCGCAGCTTGTCAGCTTCGTCACCGGCGGGGGCAACGATGCGGTCGAGTTCCGCGTCCACATCGTCCTCGCTAACGGCGAGTCCTTCGACTTCGGCGATGTTGCTCAACACGAGCGATCGCTTCACGCGAAGCTGGGCGGCTTCCTCCATAGAAGCACGGTATTCCTCTTCCGACTGTCCGAGACGTCCCAGGTGTTCGAGGTATGCGTCCCTATTGTTGCCGACGCTGTCCCGGATCATGGCGTCGATTTCTCGGTCGACGTAGACACGGGGGTACTCGAGCGTGGCGATTTCCACCATCTTGTCGACGGCTTCGGATTGCAACTTGGCGTCGGCGGCCTGGTTCAGCTGCTCGCCGATGTCATTGCGAATGCGCTCGCGGAGGGCTTCGATGGTGGGGAACTCGCCTTCGTTGACTTCCTGCGCGAAGTCGTCGTTGACTTCGGGGAGTTCTTCTTCCTTCACATCCTTGACGGTGAGCGTGAAGCTGGCGATCTTGCCGCGGAAGCGCTCCACCTGGAAGTCGTCGGGGATTTCGAGTTCGACGGACTTCTCTTCGCCAGCCGTCATGCCAATGAAGGCTTCGGCGAGGCCGGGAAGGAGTAGCACAGTGCCTTCACGAAGCGCGAATTCGGCATCTGTGTCTTCCACGAAGGGTTCGTCGTCGATGGTGGAAACCACGTCACCGATGAGGTGGTCGTCCCACTGCACAGGGCGTTCAACTGGAACTTGCGTGGCGAAGCGGCGGCGGAGCATTTCCACCTGCTCTTCGATCATTTCATCGGTGACTTCCGTGGAATCGCGTTCGACGCGAATCGACTTGTAGTCACCGAGTTCAGCCTTGTGGCGTACGGGCACGGTGGCCTTAAAGCGCACGGGGTCGATTTCCACGATTTCCAGGTCGGGCTGGTCAACCGCATCGACATCCTCGGATTCGAGGACCTCGTTGTAGACATCGGGGACGAGCTGATCGAGCGCCTCACGGATGAGACCTTCGCGACCGATCATGCGCTCTACGATCCGGCGGGGGGCCTTGCCGGGGCGAAAGCCAGGGATGCGTGCACGATTGGCGACGCGCTTGTAGGCGACGTCGAGCGACTTTTCCAGTCGTTCGTCATCGACTTCGATATCGAGTAGGACGCGGCTCTCGGGGAGCCGTTCGAGTGTTACCTTCACGTGCGGGTTGCTAGCCTCCAATCTTGGAGTATAGCAGCAGCGCTCCCTAGCGACGCAGCCCGAACGGCTAGTGGCCGAAACGTGCTTCCGGGGGCTGCCCTGCCGATGCTCAGCGGCTGCCGGTGCGCGGTTCGAGGATGTCCACCAGGGCGTCGCCTAGCAGGTTCCATGCGAAGAAAAAGAGGATGACGGGAATGCCCGCTCCGAGCAGGAGATGCGGATAGGCCTGGAAGGTGCGGACGCCCGCGCCATCGCCAATCAGCGTGCCGAAGGAGGCAGTCGGGGGGTTCACCCCCAGGCCAAGAAAGCTCAGGGCGACTTCGGTGCCGGCGATCGCGGCCATGCCACCCGAAAGCCCAACGATGTAGAGCGGCATAACGCCCGGGAGAATGTGCCGGGTGACGATTCGCCAGGTGGAGGCGCCCATAAGCTCCGCAGCCTGGACGAACTCAGCTTCTCGGATAGCCAGCGCCTGCGACCGCACGATGCGGCTGGTGCCAATCCAGGCAAAGGGCACGGTAACCCCCACGATTAGGAGAAAGTCCACCAGCGTCGGCCCGGAATCGCCGAGGAAAGTGTTGTCTTTGAACCAAAACCCGAGATCAGCAATGCGCGTTCGGAACGCAGCTGTGATCGCGATGATCAAGAACAACGTGGGCAAGCCCGATAAGACCTCACCGATTCGCATGATGGCGGTGTCGATAAGCCCGCCGCGGTAGCCCGCGAGCAACCCAAGGCCGAGACCGAGGAAGAGCCCGCCAGTGAGGACAACGGCGAGCGTGAATAGCAATGTCGTTCGGGCGGCGTAGATGGCACGGGAGAGGATGTCGCGTCCGAGGGCGTCGCGGCCGAGCGGGTGGTCCATTGAGGGGCCGGCGAACCTGGCCTCCACGGTGATTTCCTGGCGGTTGGGGTCGTAGGGCGCAACCCACGGGGCGAACACGGCGGCGAAGTAGAAGACGGAGAGGTAGGCGATCGCAATCATCGCCAGTTTCTTGCGAATCAGGCGGCGGAACATCTGCCGCGTCAGCGAGCCGCTCGTGCTTGGGGCTATCTCGCCCCCTTCCATCACCGCACTCGTATCGGCGCTAACCACGGGAGGCCCCAACGCGAACGCGTGGGTCGATGACGGCGTACATGACGTCCACGGCGATGTTCGCGAGCACGAACAGAACCGAGCCAAACAACACCAACCCGAGCATCACGTCATAGTCGGGGGCCAGGACGGCGTCGAGGGCCTCGTTGGCGATGCCGGGGATGTTGTAAAAGCGCTCGACGAAGAGGGACCCCGCGGTGATGCCGGGTAGCGAAAGCCCAACAACAGTAATCATCGGTAGCAGCGCGTTGCGAAGGATGTGGGTGAAGACGACGGTGCTTTCCTTCAGGCCCTTCGCGCGAGCCGTGCGCACGTAATCGTCGTTCATGACGGAGATGATGCTGGCGCGCATGAAGCGGGCGATGCCTGCCACGCCCGGAAGGGCGATCGTAAGCACTGGAAGAATGATGTTCGGGCTCCAAACGCCATCCCAGGCAAGCTTCACCCATCCCAGCTGCAAGGCGAGGAAGTACTGCGTGATGGGGATGGCCACGAAGACGGGGATTGAATCGATAGCTAGCCAGAAACTGATGGTGAGCGGATCGAGGAAGGTTCCGCGTGCCATGGCCGCGTAGATTCCGATGGGGATGCCAAGCACGAAGCTTATGAGGATCGCCATCGCCCCGACCTGGGACGAAACCTTGATCTTCGGCCAGATCACTTCCGCCACCGAAAAGTCCTGGTGGCGAGTTGAGACGCCGAGGTCGCCCTGTAACAGGTTTCCCATGTAGGTGAAGTACTGCTGGATGATCGGCTGGTCGTAGCCGTACTTGTCGCGGAGGGCGATGGCCGTCTCTTCGTTGTAGCGCGTGCCAAGAAGCGAATCGACGGGGTCACCCGGCGCCGCGCGCAGGATGATGAAGACGATGAACGAAATGGCGACGAGCACAGGGATAGCCCAGAGCAATCGGCGAATCACATAGCCGGCTAGCCCTGGGCCCATCCTTCGCTCCTAGTCCGCGTTCGGGTCGATTTCGATGTAGCGGTACTTCGGGACAATCATGGGGACGCTGGGCCAGTTCTGCACGCAGGACTTGACGACGTAGTGGTCAATTGGCCAGAAGTAGGGGATCACGACCGCGTCGTCGAGGATGGCCTGCTCCGCCTGGCTGAGCAAGTCGAATCGGCGCGAGCGATCCCGTTCAGCGCGAGCGGCTTCGATGAGTTCCTGGACGTCTTCGTTGGCATAGCCGAACTCGTTCTGGTTGCTATCGGCGGCGAAGAGCTTGTCGATGAAGTTTTCCGGGTCCGGGTAGTCGGCTGCCCAGCCAGCGCTGTACATCTGGAAGGTGCCGCGGCGCAGTTCGCGAAGGAATGCCGCGTACTCGATCGCCTGGATCTCTACCTCGATACCAAGTTCCTCCTGCCAGCCCGCCTGGATGGCCTGGAGCACAGTCGGGTCACCGCCTGCGGAACCGGCGAATGTGAGCACGATGCGGGGAACGTTGCCAGCGTAGCTCGATTCCTCGAGAAGGCGGCGCGCCTCATCCGGGTCGTAGCCGGCCGAAGTGATCGACTCGTTGAAGCCTGGCATCTCGGGCGGCAGGATTCCCGTGGCAACGCGCTGGGTGCCGAACAGCAGCACTTCGTTGATCCGTTCTTTGTCGATCGTCAAGGACAGGGCTTTGCGAACGTTGATGTCGTCAAAGGGAGCTACTTCGGTGTTGAAAGCGAAGTAGAAGAGCGACATCTGGGGCTGTGGCTTGTAGTCCTCGCTCAAAGGCGAAGCGCCGGCCTGCACTGCCTGGAGTTCGATTGGGGGGACGCCACCGACATGGAGTTCGTTGTTTTCGTAGCGGGTGAGGATTGAGCCGCCGCCAAGTTCGAAGATGACGCGGTCAAGCAGTGGGCGACCGAGATGGTAGTTGTCGTTTGCAATCAGGATGATGCGTTCGGCCGGCGTGAACTCCAGCAAGCGGAAGGGGCCCGTGCCGTTTGGCTCGCGCGTCCAGCCGCGAGGGTTGCTTTCGATCTGATTGCGGTCCACGACGAAGGCCACGGGGTAGGTAAGTTCTTCCAAGAACCAGTCACGCGGTTCGATGAGGCGGAATTGGATGGTCTGTTCATCCACGACCTGGACCCCGGACACATCGTCCGCCTGGTTGTTGAAGCGTTCCCGGACGCCTTCAACCGCGTCGAGGTAGGTGAGCACCGTGGGCGATGCATTCGCCGGGTCTGCCGCGCGTTCGATGCTGTATTTCACATCCTCGGCGGTGACGCGACGCTGGTTGTGGAAGAGCGCATTGTTGCGGAGCCGGAAGGTGTAGGTGAGCCCATCGCCCGAGACCTCCCAATCTTCGGCGAGGTCCGGGACGACGTTCAGGTCAAGGTCGAGCGAGACGAGGCCGCCGAAGATTTCGACGACATATTCGGCGGTCCCGGTGTCGCGAGCCTGGATCGGATCGAGGACCGACGCAGGATCCGAACCGAAGGTGACCAGGAACTGGTCGCGACAGAATCCGCCGGGGGTTGCTCCGCCCGTAGCCGGAGTGGGGCTTTCGCCGCCTCCTCCACCGCCGCCACCGCCGTTGGCAGGAACGGAGTCGTCATCGCCATTCCCACCGAGGAGCACGATGGCGAGCACGGCGACAAGTGCGACCATGAGGACAACGACAAAGCCGAGCATGAGCGGCAGGGTGCGATTGGACATGAACCCGGGAGCCTCCGTTTCGCCAAGCGAACGTGGTGTTGTTGAACTCTACGCTGAACGAGCCGATTTCGATGTTCCGGCAAGGTTACGGGTGTCGAAGCCGGTTCGCAGCATAGGTTAGGACAGCCTTTACTTTGCCTGCGGCGCGAGCCGAAGGCCCAACTCGTCCAGCTGGGCCTGGTCGACAGGAGAAGGCGCCGCCATGAGGGGGTCGGAGCCAGCGGAGGTCTTGGGGAACGCGATCACGTCGCGGATGTTGGACGTGCCCACGAGCTCCATGATGATCCGCTCGATACCCATACCAACGCCGCCCATTGGTGGCGCGCCATATTCGAGCGCATCGAGGATGACACCGAAGCGCTCCTGCTGCTGCTCCTCCGAGTGGCCCATCATGCCGAGCACCTTTTCCTGGTCGGCGCGGTTGTTAATGCGGACAGAGCCGCCGCCAACTTCCGCTCCGTTCAGGACGAGGTCGTACTGGCGCGCGATGACCTTGCCCGGGTCGCTATCAAGAAGCGGCCGGTCGGCCTCAACGAAACCGCTGAAGGGGTTGTGGGTAGCATCCCAGCGATTCTCTTCGGGGCGCCATTCAAGCAAGGGGAACCCGGTGACCCAACAGAAGGCGTGCTTTGCCGGGTCCTTCAAGCCGAGGCGGGTGCCAAGCGCATCGCGGACGGCGTGCAACGAAGCGGCAACGATGGGTTTTGCATCGGCGACGATGAAGAGCATATCGCCGGGCTGCGCGCCTGTGGCGGTCTTGATGCTTTCGACTTCGGATTCGCTAAGGAACTTGGTGACCTGGGAGCGGAGCTCGCCTTCGAGCACGCCGATCCA
>CAZDZP010000037.1:0-1435 GCA_964509855.1 uncultured Anaerolineaceae bacterium
TCCGTTCTGAAGAACTCACGGTCTGCCCTCTCAGCGACCGCGTTCACGAATTCCGTCGCGTCGCCCAGCGTTCCCCCGAGAGCCCGGAAACTGAGCAGACCGGGCGCAAGGGTGCTCGCGCCGCCAACCATCGTTGCTGGAAGCTCCATTGCCTGCCACCAGTCGCTGTTAGCCAGGTCCCAGTCGCCCACGACGAGGATGTTTACGAACACACCCGCACCGGCGAAGCCCCCCGGTCCATCAAGTGCGCTCCCGCCGATAGCCTCCACCTCTTCCGAAAACACTTCCTGACCGTCTATTAGTGCCGTTGTGCGGAAGCGTAGCGACTCAAATGCAAGTCGTTCGCCGCGTCCGCTGCGCCCCGGCACCAGGATCGCCGCCGCTAGCGCTCGGCCCCCCTGTCGCGTATCGATTCGCAACACCGAAGTGTGCGTCGCCCCGGCGTGCGGCACGACTGCCCCCGGCAGATACAGCACAGTAGCCCCCGCCCGCGCTGAAATGCGGACCGCCGCCACGCTGGCTCCCTTGCGAATCGGCGTCGCGCTGACGGCTCGTACTACGCAATTGGCGCCGCGAGTCGCGGTGACCCGGGTCAAGGTCCTATCCCCACCAAACGAGCCATCGCCGATGAGCTGGTGATACACCTCCGCCCACTCGCCGTTCGCCCGGGAAGCGACAGTCCACCGCTGCGGAGCCTTCGCCACCACGCGTTGCAGGGTCGTCCGCCCGTCGCCTCCGCTTGCGACGATCCGGGCTCGGGACCACGTCATGCTTCGGCCGCGGCCATGACCTCTTGCAGCACCCACCCGGCCACCGCGCGTTTGTCGTCCGGCGCCCGCATGTCCGTGAACAGGAACGGACCCCTGCGTTGGCCATCCGCGTCGCGCCGCATCACGTCAAGGTCGGCGCCAACGTACGGTGCAAGGTCCTTCTTGTTGATGACCAGCAGGTCCGAGTCGCAAACCCCTGGGCCACCCTTGCGCGGGATCTTGTCGCCCCCCGCCACGTCGATCACGTAGATAACCCGGTCCACCAACTCGGGGCTGAACGTCGCCGCAAGGTTGTCGCCACCACTTTCCATAAGGATGAGTTCCAGCCCCTGGTGGCGCTGCGCCAGTACATCGATCGCCTGCAGGTTCAGCGTCGCGTCTTCACGAATCGCCGAATGCGGGCACCCCCCGGTCGCGACCCCAACTATCCGATCATCGGGCAGCGCGCTGTGCCGTTTGAGGAATTGCGCATCTTCGTCCGTATAGATGTCATTGGTGACGACGGCAAGGTTCAGCGTGTCGCGCAGCTCGTTGCACAGCGCCAGCAACGTCGCCGTCTTGCCCGAACCAACGGGTCCGGCCACGCCAATACGGAAGATGCCCCGCGAATCCATCGCGCGACCCGATCGCGGCTGTGCCGAACCCGAACAGGCCGTGCGCTGGAC
>CAZDZP010000037.1:1445-14932 GCA_964509855.1 uncultured Anaerolineaceae bacterium
GCGGCCGCCGAACGTTGGCGGCTGGTGCGTGTGCGAGTGGCCGTGGCCAATGGCGGCCGTATCGCTTCCGTTCGCAAAGACACCCGGCGGGGCCCATCGTGGCGTAGTCATGAGGCAAACATCCTGAAGTTGAGTGTTGGCTGCAGCGCCGAAGCCACGTCGATACCGGGGCCGAACGCGCCGAACCGCATGCGCCTCGGGGAGGCCAGCACCCGCTGCGTTGCCTCGGCGATGTCAGCACTCGCCCGCGCGGCCAGTCGCGTCGCCGCCGATTGGCCAACGAACCCCAGTCGCAGCGCCGCCTGGACGACCGACTGCACCATCGTGAAGGCCAGTCCGTTGAGCGCCGGACCAGCCTCCACATCGCATCGCCGGGCGCAGTCGCCGAAAACCACCGCAAAGTGCTCTGCCTGGTTGCCTTCGCAGTCGGCTTCGAATCCGAAAGCGCTAGCAGACTCGGTTCGCAGTCGCTGTCCCATCGATCGGCTTGCCTCCCGTTCAACCGGCGACGTGAACGAACGGTCGAAGCGACGGTCAATGCGCACCAACATTCCGTCTGTCGTGGCTCTATGGGCAGCGAGAGCGGCTGGCAACCAATGGCGCCCGGCACACTGGTCCACATAGGTGTCGAGCAACGCAGCCAGCGAAGCTTCGTCTCGCACGATTCGCTCATGGGTCAGCCACTCCAGCCCGTGGCTGTATGCAAAACCGCCCACCGGGAACGCGGAGTCGCAGATTTGCAGCAGTCGGAGAAGGGCGAGGTCGTTCACGGGATAGGGTTGTGCAGCGTCACCAGCTTCGTTCCATCCGGGAACGTCGCCTCAATTTGCACGCTGTCGATCATCTCGGGAATGCCGTCCATCACGTCGTCGCGCTGCAGGAAAGCGCCTTGCATTCCCATCAACTCGGCCACGCTACGCCCGTCACGCGCCCCCTCGATCAGGCCGCTGGCAATGAAGGCGACCGCTTCCGGGTAGTTCAACTTGAGTCCACGCGCTCTTCGGTCACGCGCCACCATCGCTGCCATTGAGAGCAGCAGTTTGTCCACTTCCCGGTCTGTCAGCTTCATCCGCAGGCCTTTCGCACCGGCAGGTTCTCGGTCGAACGCGGCATCGTTCTCCCGGCCAGTGCCAAGCTACCGCTCGTTGGTTTCGTCGATGTTTCGGTGCCAGTCGTTGTGCGAAGGAGCGACTCGGCTAACCGCTTTCGTCGAGCTGTTCTTGCATAACGATGTCCAGTTCCTTGCCCATCAGGAACGCGAAACACGAGAAGTACAACCACCCCAACGCGAGAAGTATCGCGCCGAGGATGCCATATGTGGAGGCCTCGTCCGTGAAGGTGGTGACATAAATCAGGAAGGCGGCGCTGCCGATGAGCCAGGTGACGCCGAACCCCACTCCGCCTAGCGACACCCATTTAGCGTCCGTCGACGAAGGTGGTACCAGCCGGTACAACAGCGTCGCGGAAGCGACCACCAAAACGAACGCGACAGCCCACCCCAGGAAGCTCACCACTACCGCTGACGGTGACCCGAGCCCTATCCAATCGGCCAGGGGTTCGCGGTACACCCGCGAAAGGAGGAGCCCAATGAGTGCTCCCACGAGAAGTACTCCGGCGGCAAACGTCAGTCCTGCGACAAAGACCCAGCGTTGAATGCGAGTCCGCTCCGACCTTGCATCGTGGATTCGCTCTATCGCTTTCACAACGGTGCCCATCGCCATGGAACCGGCCCACATCGCGCCCAAAAAAGTACCGAAGAGCACAGGGAGGCTACTTGCTTCAATCAGGCTCTTTGCCTCCGACTCGAGGCGGCTCGCGACCGCCGATGGCAGTGCGTCGCCGGTCGCATCCACGATCGTCTCTGCGGGGTTCTCGCCGCCGAATGCGCCCGCTGCGGCCGCCCCTAGCCCCGCCAGGAACGCGAACACCGGGACTGATGCCACGAACATCCGGTAAGATATTTCTGCCGATAGCCCGCTAATGTCATGTTCCTGGTTTCTTCGAAGCAAGGCCTTGATGAATTCGCGAGAGGCTATGAACATCCCCCAACACTGTCACAACGCCCGCAAACTCCGCAAAAGGCGCGTCGCCGCCTACATCTCAAAGCCGTTGCAAAGCCCGCGACCCTCTGGTGCTCCGGCCCGAACGATGCTGCCTGAATCATGGCGTTCATTTGAAACTCCGCCCACCCGGTGACATAGTCCCCGGACACCCATCGCTACCCCTCCGAGGTTCACCGCATGTCCTCTGTCTCCGCATCCCCCGCGCTCAAGCGCGTCCTCATCGCCAACCGCGGCGAAATCGCAATCCGAATCGCGCGGGCCGCCACCAGCCTCGGGATGGAATCCGTCGCCGTCTATGCGCCTGTCGATTCCAACTCCCTGCACACCACCTTCGCGACGCAATCGGTTGAGCTTCCAACGCGCGATCCCGCCGATCCCGTAGGCGCGTATCTCGATGCTGCCGCCGTCATCCGCATCGCGAAGGAAGCGGGCTGCGACTCCGTGCACCCGGGCTACGGCTTTCTCGCCGAAAACGCGGCCTTCGCCGAACTGTGCGCGGCCGAAGGACTAACATTCATCGGCCCGCCCCCTTCAGCCATATCCCTGTTTGGCGACAAGGTCCGCGCCCGCGCTTTCGCCGCATCCCTGGGCATCCCCGTCGTCCCGGGCAGTAGCGAACCAGTTCCCGGCTGGGAAGAAGCCGTTCTCGTCGCCGATGAAATCGGCTATCCGGTCATGCTCAAAGCCGCGGCGGGCGGGGGCGGTCGAGGCATGCGCCAGGTAAACCACTCCGAAGAGATGGCCGACGCCTTCCAGCGCTGCCGCAGCGAGGCCACGGCGGCCTTCGGCGATGGGTCGATCTTTATCGAAAAGGTTGTCGCCCGCCCGCGCCACATCGAAGTGCAGATCCTCGCCGACACGCACGGAAACTTCGTCCACCTCTACGAGCGCGATTGCTCCGTACAGCAGCGCCACCAGAAGGTCGTCGAAATCGCCCCCGCTCCGAATCTCGATCCCGTCCTTCGCGACCAGCTCCTCGCCGATGCCGTGAAGCTCGCCAGGGAGTCCGGTTACAGCAACGCCGGCACCGTCGAATTCCTCGTCGAGCCCGAATCCGGCCGCTACTACTTCATCGAATGCAACCCGCGAATCCAGGTCGAACACACCGTAACGGAGCAGGTCACCGGTATCGACCTCGTCGAAGCCCAGTTCCGTGTCGCCTCCAGTGATTCGCTCGCCGACATTGGCCTGGCGTCGCAGTCGGATGTCCCCGCCCCTCGTGGATTCGCCATCCAGTCTCGGGTCGTCGCCACCGAATCGGGCTCCATCACCGCCTACAAGGAACCCTCCGGCCCCGGCGTGCGCGTCGACGCCTGCGGCTACCTTGGCTACGCCCCACCGCCGCAATTCGACCCACTGTTGGCCAAGGTTGTTGCGTCGTCCAACTCCACTGGCACCTTTGAATCCGCGCTCGACCGTTCGCTCTGGGCGCTCGGGGAATTCCACATTGCCGGTCTCGGCACCAACCTCGCGCAGCTCCGCGCGATCTTGTCGCACCCCACCCTGCGCCGCGGCGATGCTCGCACCACCTTCCTTGCCGAAGAAGCCACCGTCCTCTCCGCCCAATCGCCGAACGGCCGCGGCACGCTCAACCTGCTGGAGTCGCAGGCCGCGACCGTGACGTCGCCCTCCGCCATCGCGAAGTCCGCGCCTCCCGCAACGCTCGCCCCGGCCCTCGAAATCGAAGATGGCCAGGCCGCGGTCGAATCGCCGATGGCCGGTTCAATCGTCGAACGAAACGTTGCGGTCGGCGACACCGTCGTGACCGGCGAGCCAATCTTCGTCATCAGCGCCATGAAGATGGAGACAGTCGTCCCTGCCCCGGCGCCAGGCATCGTCGTGGCGATCCAGGAGCTGGAGCCCGGCGATCGCGTCGAAGCCGGACAGGTCGTGGCCATCCTCGGGCCTGTCGACGCCTCCGGCGTTGCTACCGGCTCGCGAACCAATCCCGATGCCACGTGGGCCCCCGTCCTCGAGACCATAAGCTCACTGCAGGCGTTCGCAAAGACACGCCTCGCACCCGGCTCGGATGACCCGGGCGTGGTCCGGCAGCGCAGTCGCGGCAAGCTCACCTGCCGCGAACGCATCGACCTCCTCCTCGACGACGGCACCTTCCGCGAAGTTGGCAGCGGCGCGGGCTTCGCCTCCTACGACGAGGAAGGCAAACTCCTCGAGTTCACACCAGCGAATCATGTCGGTGGCTGGGGCAAAATCGAAGGCCGTAGCGCCATCGTGTGCGCCGACGACTTCACCTCCCGCGGCGGCCACGCCGACGGCGCCATCAGCGCCAAGAGCGGCCACCTCGACCGCCTTTCGATCGAAATGATGGTCCCCTCCATCCGCCTGCTCGATGGCTCGTCCGGCGGGGGCAGCGTCGCGGCGATGGTCCCCGCCCAGCGGAAGGAAGGCGAAAGCAACGCCCAGGAAAGCCAGGGTGCAATCAAGGCCGGCCGCCCGCGCGTAACCACCGGCGGCGGCTCCTATCTCCCGGGCCACCTCGGCAGTTCAATGTTCACCGAGCAGCTTTCCACCGTCCCCGTCGTCAACATGCTCCTCGGCAGCGTTGTTGGCATCGGTGCTGCCAAGGCTGTTCTCGGCCATTTCTCCGTCATGGTGCGCGATATCGCCCAGCTCTTCGTCGCTGGCCCTCCCGTCGTCAGTCACGCAATGGGCTACGACATCTCGAAGGAAGACCTCGGCGGCTGGCACATCCACTGCCGCAACGGCTCCGTCGATAACCTCGCCGAGTCCGAAGAAGAAGCCGTCGAAATGACCCGCCGCTTCCTTTCCTACCTTCCCTCCAACGTCTTCGAAGCGGCCCCGGTTTTCCCGCCGCGATCGTCCGACCCAGCCGATCGCCGCGACGAAGAGCTCTTCACGCTCATACCGCGCAAGCGCACCACCACCTTTGACATTCGCAAAGCCATCCGCCTCATGGCCGACGAAGACACCTTCTTTGAAGTCGGCCCCCTCTGGGGCACCGACCAGGTGACCGGTTTCGCGCGCTTCAACGGATACCCCATGGGTGTCATTGCCTCCGATAGTCAGCACGCCAACGGCGGCGCACTCACCGCCGACGGTTGCAGCAAGCTCACCCGCCACCTGGACCTCTGCGACCTCTTCCACATCCCCGTGCTCAACCTCGTCGACAACCCCGGTTTCGCCGTGGGCCTCGAACACGAAACCGCCGGCACCATCCGCCGTGGTGGAGAGTGGATGGTCGCATTCGCCCAGGTCAACGTCCCAATCTTCACAGTCCTTATGCGGCGCAGCTTCGGCGTCGCCGGCAACAACTATGCCACGCCCCGCTCGCGTCCCTCGGTACGCGTCGCCTGGCCCGCCGCCGATGTCGGCGGCATCCCCCCCGAAGGCGGCATCGAAGCCGCCTACAAGCGCCAGCTTGCTGAAGCCGCGGATCCCATCGCGCTCCGCGCCGAGATCAACGCCCGCATCGAAAGCGCACGTGGCCCGCTCGGTCCCGTCTCCCGCTTCCAAATCGAGGAGATCATCGACCCGCGCGACACCCGCCGTCACATCTGCGAATGGGTCGAAACGGCCTACCACGTGGTGTCCCAGCCCGCCCGCCTCGGCCCCCGCGCACTCCAGTTTCGCCCGTGACGTCGCAACACCTAATCCGTCGATGTTGATAGGCCTTTGCGCCACCCCATGGAAGCGGGCCGCAACGTCGGGCAACTGATCGCCCTCCTGCGACAAGAGCCCGACGCCATCAACTAACCAACGAGCCCAATTCCCCCTATGATTCTTCCAAATCATGCAGGGGCTGGTTCGATGCCACCAATAGACTCAAGCACGCCCATCCTTGCGGGAATTCGTGTCCTCGACCTTAGCGACGAGGTCGCGGGAGCTTTTGCCACGAAGTTGCTCGCCGCATGGGGCGCCGACGTCATCAAGGTCGAACAACCCGGCGGCGACCCCACCCGCGCCATGCTCCCCCGCGTCAGTGATGACGTTGAGGGTGGCCTTCTCTTCGCCTACCTCAACACCGGCAAGCGCAGCGTGGTGTTCGATCCATCGGTCCCCGCCGAGCGCGACGCGCTGCGCCGCCTCGTCGCCACCGCCGACCTCGTCGTCGAATCCGCAATCCCCGGTTCCCGGGCAGAACGCGGCATTGACCTCGCGGCCGCCAGGCTCGCCAATCCCGCGATGATCACCTGTTCCGTCACGCCATTCGGGCAGGACGGCCCCCGCGCCAGTTGGCGCGCCGACGCCCTGACCGCCTTCGCCGCTGGTGGTCAGATGGCGCTCTGCGGCGACGAAGGCAGGCCGCCCCTCAAGGCGGCTGGCCACCAGGCCGCCTACCAGGCGGGGCTTCACGTCTTCGCTGCTTCCCTTACCGCGCTGCTCGGCGCCCGGCGCACGGGTCTCGGCGACGCCATCGACATCTCCATCCAGGAAGTCCAGGCCGCCTGCCTCGAAGGCTTCGGCCCCACCGCCATGGTGCGCGGTTCCGATAGCTCTCGTACCGGCAACCAGCTCCGTGCTATCTGGGGAATCTACCCCTGCGCCGACGGCCACATCGGTGTCGCGTCCATGGCTCGCCAGTCCCCGGCCGTGTACCGCTGCATCGGCCACCCCGAGCTGGTCGGCGACCCCGCCTTCGCAAACCTCCTGGCGAACCCCGAAATGAACTCGGTCGTGGAGATGTTCATCTCCGAGTGGGCCGCCGAACGCACCGCCGCCGAGATCTTCGAAGAGGCGCGTGTTCACCGCGCTCCCTTCTCCCTCATCGCCACTCCCCGCAACCTGCTCGAGCTCGAAAGCCTCGCTGATGCCGGTTTCTGGAAAGAACTCAAACATCCCGTGCTCGGAAAGCTGGCCTACCCGGGAATGGCCTTCGCCGTTGACGGCGACCGCGGTCGCCTGCATCGAAGCCCGATGCTAGGCGAACACACGGCCGAGGTCCTCGCCGAGTTGGCACCCGTCGAACTCGCTGCCATTGCCGGCGGGGCAGCCTCCCCGGCGCCCGCCCCCGCCCTGTTGGACGGCATTCGCGTGCTCGACCTCTCCCAGGTGTGGGCTGGCCCCTACGCCGCTCGCTTCCTCGCCGACATGGGCGCCGATGTCATCCATATCGAGGGTCCCTCCTTCCCCGATGCCGTCCGCGGCGTTGGCCGTGGTGACGACCCTCGTTCCTTCAACAAAGCCCCGTACTTCAACGACTACAACCGCAACAAGCGCGGCATGGCCCTCGAACTGAAGGATTCGCGCGGCCTCGCAGCTTTCAAGCGCCTCGTCGAGACCGCCGATGTCGTAATGGAGAACTGGAGTGTTGGCATCGCCGAGGGCCTCGGCATCGGCTACGACGACCTCCGCGCCATCAACCCGCGAATCGTCTTCATGCAGATGCCCGCCTACGGCAAGACCGGCCCGGATTCCGGTCGCGTCGGCTTCGGGCCCGCCATCGAACAGATGGGTGGCCTTGTCGCTCTCCAGGGCTACGAAGACGGGCCACCCCACAAGAGCGGGCTTTCCTACGGTGACCCCAACGCTGGGATCCTCGCCGCTGGCGCCGTCGCGCTAGCCTTGCTCAAGCGCGAACGCACCGGCGAAGGCAGTCACATCGTGCTGCACCAGCGCGACAACATCATCGGCATGGTCGGCGAATTCATTCTCGCCGAGTCGGCAGGCGTGCCAATGCCTGTCCGTATCGGCAACCGCCACCCGGAAGCCGCTCCCCACAACGTCTACCGCTGCCGCAACGACCACGGCCGCATCCAGGCCGACATCATGGGCAACCCCATCCGCGAACTCAACGACACCTGGCTCGCCATCTCCGTTGATACGGACGAATCCTGGCGCAACCTGGTGGGTTTCGTGCGTGATTCGCGCCTTGAGAACCCGGCCTACGACACGCAGGCGGGTCGCAAAGCCCACGAAACCGCAATCGACGAGGTCCTCACGGCCTGGGCCGCTACGCAGGAACCAGGCGCTGCAGCTGCCGCGCTCCAGTCTGCCGGTGTCCACGCTGCGCCCGTCCTTTCGCCACTCATGCTCGTGCGGGACGAGCACCTCGCCGAACGCGGCTACTACCCCGAGTACGAACATCCCGAAGCGGGCCGTTGCACAACCACCCGTCCCGTCTGGCGGCTGGTGGAGCGGCCCTTCGGCGGCATCGGTCCCGCACCCTGTTTCGGCCAGCACAATCGCGAAGTGCTTGCGACCCTCGCCGGATACACCGAAGCTGAGATAGACGCCCTCGAAACAGCCAACGTCATCGTGACCGTCCCGCTTGCCACGTAGGCGGCACAAAGAAAAAGAAAGGGTCGCATTTCTACGACCCTTTCTCCCCTGCACCTTGTGGGCGTCGCTCTTAGTCCGCCAGCGATCGGCTAAGGAACGAGTTGACGCGCGCGGTGCACTCCTGCCCCGAAGGGATTGGGAACCCGTCGAACCCGTGGCAGGCCTCGGGGTACACATCCAGCTGCGCTTCGTTCCCCGCCACCGACCACCGCTTTGCAAGCAGAAGTGTGTCGTCCAGCAGCGTGTCGGCCGTTCCGACTGAGAAGATCGCTGGTGGCATGTCCCGCAGGTCCGCGAAGATCGGTGAGACATCCGGGTTGGTCAGGTCCTGCCCTGCGGCGTAGTGGTGTACGAACCAGTCCATCAAAGGCGTAGTCAGGATGAGCCGCCGGTCGCCCCAGGTCCGAGCGCTCGGCGTCAGCCGGCAGTCATACACCCCGTACTGCAGTGCCGCGGCACGAAAGTCTGAGTAGCCATGCTTGTCGCGCATGCGCAGCAGCGTCGTGACCGCGAGATGCGCCCCGGCCGATTCGCCTCCGATCGTCAGCTTGTTGCTCCCAAACTCATTCTGCGCGTTGTCGACCAGCCATTTCGCGATCGCCTCACAGTCATCGTTCGGCATCGGCAGGGATTCTCCGGCGCCAGCCGATATCCAACGGTCACCACAACCTGCCGCGTCGCATTCGCGCGAGCCTGCAGGCGTTCGTCCTGCACTTCGTGAGAGCCGATGACCCACCCGCCGCCGTGGATGTGCAGGTACACGCCTTTCACCGTTTGTGGCATGAAGATCCGGATCGGGATGTCGCCGTGCGGCCCAGGCACGGTGCTCGCCTTCGCCGAGTCCAGCACCGCCGGCGGCGGCCCAAGTGGGTTGGCCACAAGGTGGTCCCGCAACTCCTGCGCGCCCATGTCGGACCATGCCGGCCCAGCGTTCAGCATCGCTTCGATTTGTTGGTTGAACTCGACGTTCTGCGGATCTGCTTTCATTCCCTCTCCTGTTCCTTGCTACACAACGAGGGGCGCCGACACCGCCGTATCGGCACCCCTTGCGTACCTTGCTTTTGATGCGGTGTGGCCTAGGCCGTCACAGCAACCTTGCTCTCGCCGATCGTGAAGCCCTCGTAGCCGTTGGACGCCACGTCGATGCACTTCTGCCGATACGTTCCCACACCACCCGGGTAGGGCATGAACACCCGTGGCTTACCGGGGATGTTCGCCCCCAGGTACCACGAATCCGCCAGCATGAAGAGAGTGAGGTTCGCGAGTTCGTTCACGTGCGCGACCCACTCCTCCTCCGCCTTTTCGTCGGCCTCGATCGTCGCTGCATCCCGCTCGCGGAGGTATTCGAGCGTCTCTGAGATGAACTCCACGTGCTGCTCAATCGAGACCGGCATGTTGCTCAGGACAGAAGGGCTGCCCGGACCCGTAATCATGAACATGTTCGGGAACCCAGCACTCGTGAGCCCCAGGTACGTCTTCGGACCCTCAGCCCACTTGTCCTTCAGCTTCAGTCCGCCCTTGCCCTGGATATCGATACGGTTGAACGCGCCCGTCATTGCATCGAACCCCGTCGCGAACACGATGATGTCCAGTTCGTACTCGCCTTCCTCGGTCCGAATGCCGGTCGGCGTGATTTCCTCGATCGGCGCGTGGCGAATGTCGACCAGCGTCACGTTGTCGCGGTTGTAGGTGTCAAAGTAGTCCGTGTCGATAAGCGGCCGCTTCGAAGAGAACGGGTGGTCCGTTGGAACCAGCTTCTCCGCGACTTCCGGGTCCTTCACGATCTCGCGAATCTTGGCGCGGATGAACTCCGAGGCCGTGTCGTTCGCTCGTCGGTCCAGCGTGATGTCCGAGAACGAACCGAAGAGGAACTTGAAGCCGCCCTCTTCCCACGCCTTCTCGTAAATCTCCTGGCGCTCTTCGTCGCTTACTTCCAGGGCCGAACGCTCAATCGCGTCGACCGCCTGGCCGCCCGGTGACCATCGCGCCTTGTCCCAGACTTCTTCATAGCGAGTCTTGATTTCGTCCAGCACTTCCTTGTTCACCGTGCCGTGCCGCGCCGGGATGGTGTACTGCGGCGTCCGCTGGAACACGTAGAGGTGCCCGGCCTGCTTTGCCATCACAGGGATGGACTGGATCGCGCTCGATCCGGTACCGATCACGCCAACGCGCTTCCCTGTGAGGTCCACGCCCTCGTGCGGCCAGCTACCGGTGTGGTATGACTCGCCCTGGAACGTTTCCCGCCCCTTGATATTCGGGATCTGGCCCGTCGAAAGGCAGCCTATCCCGGTGATGAAGTACTTCGCCGAAACGCGGTCGCCGAGGTCGGTTTCCACTTCCCAGCGATTGGTGCTTTCGTTGTAGTGCGCCGCGGTGACACGCGTGTTGAACTGGATGCCGCTGCGCAGGTTGTGACGGTCCGCCACGTGATTGAGGTACCGCAGGATCTCCGGCTGCTCCGGGTACTTCCCGCTCCACTCCCATTCCTGCATCAGGTCCTTGTCGAACGAAAAGCAGTAGATGTACGACTCGGAGTCGCAGCGCGCCCCGGGATACCGGTTCCAGTACCAGGTGCCCCCAACGTTGTCGCCCGCTTCGTAGACCTGGGCCGACATGCCCAGCTTGTCGCGCAACTGGTACAGCATGTACAGCCCCGCGAATCCCGCTCCCAGGACGACTGCGTCCACTTCCTTCACCGCTGTTGCTTGAGTCGCCGTTGCTTGTGTCATTTGGTAAACCTTCCTATCTCGTCGCTATCGTTTCGTTGCTTGTCGCCGTGGTGTGCTAGGCCGAAGCCCCGGCTGGTTGCCGCTTCGCCTGCCGAACGATGCACGCCCGGACCGCCTTCACGACCTGTTGGAAGCCGCGCTCGCTGCCCGGGAGCAACAGCAGCGTGAAGAACGCGTGTGTCTGGCCTTCGTAACGTTTGAAGTCGACGGGCACGCCCGCTGCCTCGAGTTTCTTCGCGTACTCTTCGCCTTCGTCTCGCAACACGTCGTGCTCCGCCGTAAGCACCACGGCTGGCGGTAGTCCCGCCAGGTTCGAAGCTCGCAAAGGAGAGGCGTCCGGCTCCGTGCGCTTTGAGGCGTCCGGCACATAGTGATCCCAGAACCAAAACATCGCCTCTTTGGTGAGCAGCAGTTGGTTCTCAGGAGCCACGTACGAAGGCCGCTCGAAATCGCAGTCGGTAACGGGATACACCAGCACCTGCAGGTCGAGCTTCGGCCCGTTCCGATCCCGCGCCCGTTGGGCCACTACCGCTGCGAGGTTTCCCCCGGCACTGTCGCCCGCGACGACCAGCGGAACATCGTCCTTGCCGGCGATGTCCTTCATGTTGGCCTGAACCCACTCCAACGCTGCGTACGAGTCGTCCGCGGCTGTCGGATAGCGGTATTCCGGAGCCATCCGATAGTCGGGCAGCACAACTGCGCACGATGTCCGCTCGGCCAGCTTTCGTCCCAGCGAGTCGAACTCATCGAGTGCGCCGATTACCCAGCCGCCGCCGTGGTAGTACACGATGACGCCGCGCGCACCCTGTGGCGGAACCAGCACTCGCGCAGTGATGCTGCCTCCCTCCACGGGGATCTGGTGGTCCTCGGCCCGTGCCATCTTCGGACCTGGCCCGGCGAGCGCGCCGAATCCCTTGCTCAGTTCCCTGGCTTCTTCCGGTGTGCCTTCATGCAGCGCTTTGCCGCCTGCGGCCGCCATCTGATCAAGCAACATCTGGGTATGGAAATCTACAGCCATTCAGCCCCCCTACGGTCTTCTCTCGGTGCGCCAGCCACTTGGCCGCACACGCTCAATGAGCGCAGTCTATAGGAGACGCCGATGGCTATGCCAAAGCTCCTGAATGGGACGGGCCAACAATGCTTTATACGAAGCGAAGCATCGGCCACCACCCATGACCTGCCAGCCTCCCATCACCGGGCGACTCAGTTCTGGCGCGCCAGGTAGCCTTCGAGCTTGCCCAGGTGAGCCTTGTAGCCCCACCTCATCCCAAAAGCAGCCATCTTTGCCTTCGGCCCGATCTGCGTGATCGAAACCTGTAGTCTCGCAATCGCCTTGCCGTTTTCCTCAGTCAGTGTGAGGTCGTTGATATGGTGGATCGTCGAACCCGATTCCTCGCCTTCCGTCCACGACCGGGCTTCGTACGTCAGCCGCCGGTTCTCCTCGATGCGCGAAAAGGTCCCCACCATCGGCCACCGCGTGCCTTTGTACTTGCCCATGCCCTCGCCGGCTTCCATCACCACGTAGATTCTTCCACCCTCGCGCAGATCGACGACGCACTCGGGAACGCTCGTGTGCTCTGGCCCCCACCACTCGCGCAGCATTTCCGGCCGCGTCCACGCCTGCCACACCACCTCCACCGGCGCCGCGTACGAACGCTCGAGGCTGAAGGTCTTCCGCTTTCTGAAGAGTTGGGTGATCAAGCGCGTCCTCCAGGAACCGGTATCGCTGGCTTAGCTCGCGGCTTTCTTCACGATCGCCGCAATGCGTTTCGCGGTCGCATCGTCCATCCCGTTCACAAACCAGGCGGATTCGACGAGTTGGTATGGCGAACCCGGGTTCGGTGTCAGGTTGGCGTATTCCGTTAGCCCAAACGTCATGAACCCGTCGTCGACCCTGAAGAAGCAAATCACCGGGCTGCTCTTCGTCTTCGCGTACCCCGGCATGCCGTACCACAGCCGCGGCTGCAACTCCGGCGCGGCCTCTCCAATGATGTCGTGGAGCTTGCGCGCGTTCTCCACGTGCGGCGTCAACTCGCCAATCTTTTCCTCGACAGCAGTTGCGTCGTCCTTCTTTGCTTTAGCCACGGGGCTCTCCTTTTGAGGTGATCGAATCGAGGTACCCTTCAAGCGAATCCATGCGCGTTTCCCACAACTGCTCGAACGAATCCACCCAGCCGCCTATCTGTTCGAACGGCTTCGCCTCAAGGTGGTAAATCCGCTGCCGCGCCAGCGCTTCCGCCGTCACAATCCCCGAGTCGCTGAGTACACGCAGGTGCTTCGAAACCTGCGGCTGTCGAACACCCAGCGCGTCCGTGATTTCGCCGACCGACCTTGGCCCCTTGCGCAGCAATTCGACAATCTGCAACCGGGTTGGCTCCCCCAGCGCGGCAAAGAGTGTGGCCTGCATGAAGCGAGGCTAGCGTGACGACATATT
>CAZDZP010000038.1:0-14719 GCA_964509855.1 uncultured Anaerolineaceae bacterium
CTTCGTAGCCGACCTGGTGAAGCACGAGCCCGTGGATGGCGTGCATGGAAACGCGGAACTGCCACTTCTGCCAGCGGACGAGGTTGCCTTCGACGTCGAAGCTCGGACCTTCGGGCTGGACGATGTCGAGCGGCTTGATGTCCGTGCGCATGGGGCCAATGTTCGCGACGACGCTCTCCTCGTCGTAGTTCGACTTTTCGGCGGGGATGGTCGAAACGCCGTAGTCGACGATCTCCACGACTTCCGGGCCGTTCAGGTCGGTGAACGCGATGACACCGTCGATGGGACGCGCGTAGCCGTTGTCGGACTTGTCGTCGCGCACGTAGGCGATGCCGCGGATGAGGCGGCGGCCCTTTTCCACATCGAGGCCGAAGTGGGCGGCGGGCCAGGTGTCGATCTGGACGTTTTCGAAGTCGGTGATGCCGCGCTTGCGCATGGCGGCCTGCCAATCCGGGTGGGCCTTGATGACGGCATCCGCGCCGGAGGCGTCGATGGCGAGCGGGATGGTGCCGCCGGAGACGGGCTCCCATGACAGCACGCGGCCTTCGGAGATGGAGACGATGGCGCGGTAGTTCACCGCCGACGCCTTGTCGACCGCGCCAACGAAGGCTTCGCGGGTTGCACCGGCGCCACCGAGCACGGCTGTCTTGTCGGGTTCGCGCAGCGTGACGAAGCCGATGACGACGGATTCGCCAAGATGGCCGGCTTCCTTGAGCACTTCGTGGACGCGGTTGTATTCCTCGGCGGTAAGTGGGTCGAGCGGGTGCGCTGTGATGGTGGCGGGATTGGATTCGGCGATGTTCACCATGGGAGACCTCCGGTCCGGCAGGGAATGACCATGCTCGGAACTGTTGCGGACATGCTACTGCGTGGGGTCAAGGGGTGAGGCGGTGTCACATCACAGGGGAGCAATTGCGTAGGATGCGCCCCATCTACAGGAGGACAACCCGTGACGAATCCCCTCACCACCGAGCAGCTTGCCGAACTGCAGAAGTGGCCAACGCCCGCAATCTCCAACGCCATCGAAACCTTCAACGTCCGTTCCCGGAACACCGGGTTCATGGGGCCGGAAATCGTGTGCCGCTTCCCAGACCTGCCGCCGATCGTGGGCTACGCCGTGACCTGCAAAATCCGCGCGAGCATCCCTGCGGCCGACGACCCGGAGACCGTCCCCAACCACGTGTGGTGGGAGCACATCGAATCGATCCCGGGGCCGCGCATCTGCGTCATCCAGGACCTGGACCAGCCCGCTCGCGGCTCACTCTGGGGCGAAGTAAACGGCAACGTACACAAGGCGCTGGGCTGCATCGGGCTCATCACAGACGGCGGCGTGCGTGACCTGGACGAAGTGCACGACATTGGCTTCCAGTTGGTCAGCAAGGAAGTGCTGGTTTCGCACGCCTACATCCACATCGTGGAAGTGGGAAAGCCGGTGACCGTGGGTGGCCTGACCATCAATCCCGGCGACCTGATGCACGCCGACAAGCATGGGGCGATGCAGATCCCGCACGACATCGCCGCGGATGTGGCGGAGGCGGCGCAGCGCGTGGAAGACCGCGAGCGCGTGATCATCAACTACTGCAAGTCGCCAGAGTTCTCCCGGGAAGGGCTGCGGCAGGTGATGAGCGGCGGAACGCCGGCGAAGGCGAACACGCCGTATACGAGCGGGTAGGTGAAGTAGCTCTCCTCGCGAACCGGAGGCCCGTTTGACTCCCAGCCGCACTACCTGTCACATTATTCTTACATATGACAGGTTACGGTGACTCACGTCGCCGGGAAGCGGTTTCGGGATGGCAACTTCAACTTCTTCAAGGAGGTCCGTGCGCCGGGTACTCCTCGTCGCGGGCGTTGGCCTGGGGGCAATCGCGATGGTGGGCGGCGCAGTGGCGTGGAACGTCTACGACGGCGCGCGCGTTTCGACGGTGGGAGAGGTCTCGTTCGAGAACGAACTGGTTGTGCCGCCGCTGCTGGAGGGCGAGCTTAATGCAGAAGGGCACCGCGTATTCGACCTGGCCTTCGAAGCCGGGACATCGGAGTTCCTGGCGGGCAAGACGACCCCAACCTGGGGATTGAACGGCACGTTCCTTTCGCCGACGTTGCGGGCGGCGCGGGGAGAGCACGTTCGCGTGAACGTGACGAACAACCTGGCCGAAGACACAACCTTGCACTGGCACGGGATGCACCTGCCAGCAGCGATGGATGGCGGTCCGCACCAGCCCATCGGGCCGGGCGAAACGTGGTCGCCGGAATGGACGATCGACCAGCCAGCGGCGACGTTGTGGTTCCACCCGCATCCCCATGAGAAGACGGAAGACCATGTGCACCGCGGCGCTGCGGGCGTCTTCATCATCGACGACGAGATAGAGGCCGCGCTGCCCTTGCCCCGCACCTACGGCGTGGACGACATTCCGCTCGTCGTCCAGGACCGGTCATTCGACGGCGAAGGGGCGTTTCGCCATCGGCGGCCGATGTTCGCGACGGATGGCAACCTTGGTGACACGATCCTCGTCAACGGAACGGTCGGCCCTTACTTTGTCGCCGAAACCGAGAGGGTGCGATTGCGGATCCTCAATGGGTCGACGACACGGCTCTACGACTTCGGGTTCGACGATGACCGGAGCTTCGACCTTATCGCCACGGATGCCGGGCTGTTGGAGGCACCGGTGGCGCTATCGCGCATACAGCTGTCCCCGGGCGAGCGTGCGGAAATCGTGGTCTCGCTGGAAGCCAGCGAAGACGTGGTCCTGCGAAGCTTTGGGTCTGACCTTGGCATGGACTTTTTCTCGAACCGCATGAACGGAGGTGATGACACGTTCGACATCCTGCAGATACGCGCGGCGCCCGAGCTGGAAGCGTCGCCGGCACTCCCCTCAACGCTCGCGGAGCTGGGGACGCTGGATGAGAACGACGCCGCAGCATCACGGAGCTTCGTGTTGAGCGGGCGCAGCATCAATGGGCGCGGGATGGATATGGGCCGCATAGATGCTTCGGTGACGGTGGACACGACCGAAGTTTGGAACGTGCGCGCTGGTGGGGGAGGGCCCCATAACTTCCACATCCACCTCGTGCACTTTCGCGTGCTCTCCATTGAAGGCGAGCCACCGCCACCGGAGCTTTCCGGTTGGAAGGACACCGTTCACCTGTTGCCGAACACCAACTACCGGCTCATCGCGCGGTTCTCTGACCACGTGGACGCTTCAACCCCGTACATGTTCCACTGCCACATTCTCCGCCACGAGGACCAGGGGATGATGGGCCAGTTCGTCGTGGTTGAGCCAGGGGATGGCCACCGGGATCGGCTGCCGGGCGACCACTCGCACGACTGAGCGGCCAGCTACTCCGCCATCACCAGCCGGAAGAGGACGCCGCAAATCTCAATCTCGTCTTCGTTCACGGTGAGACCGAGGTTCTGTGCGCGCAGGGCTACTTCGGCGGGGTCGACGACTTCGATGTCGATCCCGCACATGCCTTCGCCGCGATCGTCACCGGTGGTGACAAAGCGAATGCTGGTGCCCTCGTCCAATTCCAGGAGCCAGGAAGCGCCGTCGTCTTCGATTGGACGGTGAAGCACCTGCGCCCAGCGGGTGGCCATCTGCGAAGGATCGTCTGCCTGGAGGGTCGCGCCGAGGAGGCCGCGAGTAACATCGGTGTTCACGTGGTCGCGCCAGTCGGGGCCAGCCCACTGCCACTCCTCCGGCGGGTCCATGGCGTCGATGGAAAGGATGGCGCCGGGAACGTCCTTCGGATGGATATGGGTGCCCCACGCGCCGTTGCGGTCGATTTGTTCGACCACGCGGAGCTGCAGGGATTCGAGCCTTTCGCGGGCGGCCGCGATGTCTTCTGTCTGCAGGATGACCATGTAGCCGCCATCGCCGCCGCGCCGGTCGAGGTAGCGCCCGGCGGTGGTGTCTTCGCGCGTGGGAGCGACGACTTCGAGGAAGGTATCGCCCACCGGCCAGACGGCGTTTTCCAGCCCGTAGCGGCCGACACCGGGGTCGCGGTAGGCGACTTCGATGCCGAAGACCTCGCTGATTTGCTGTTCGACGGGCGCGAGTTCACGGGCGACAAGGGCGAGTTGGCGAATCTTCATGCGGGTACTCCTGCGAAGCGGCTGGCAGGCGGAGTGTACCAGCGTCAGACCGCTACCGGCCCCGGGCGGGAAAGCATGGTTTCGAGTTCCCGCTTGGCCGCGTCCAGGTCGCCGAGGCTGCGTTCCCACAGGCCATGTTCGTTGGCGAACACGAAACGGCATTCGACGACGGGGCACTGTACGGCGCCTTCTACCAGCAACGCGTAGGCGGCAAGCTGGAGGCGATAGCGTTCGACCGCGGCGTCGACTTCGGCGTCGTTGCGCACCGCGTCCGTTTTGTAGTCGACAACCACGAATCCGTCCACGCGTTCGTAGAGCAGGTCGACGAAGCCCTCCAGCAGGTGTTCGCCGACCTGCCGCGCTGCGAACAGTTCCCGCCAGTGCCTGGCGGAAGCGACGGCTTCGCGGACCGCCTGCGAATCAAGCGCGCGGCGCGCGTTGCGCTCGATCTCGTGTTCGCGGTTGGCGAGGCCCTCTGCGGTGGCCTGGGTGCGGGCCGCCGACTGCAGGCCATCACCGGTGGCGAGGTCGACCACCTGGAGCACGGCGTGCACGGCACGGCCAAGGCTGGTGCCGGCGCGACCGCGCTTCCACGGGCGATCGTCCGGCATTGCGTCCGCCTCCAGGCGGAGTTCGTAGCCAGCCAGCTCCCTTGAAACGGCGGTAGCGGCGATTGCGTTGCCGTTGGCCATCGTGGCGATGAGCTCCGCTCGTGCGCTACGCCAGCTCTCGAGGGCTTCGGGGGTCGCTTCCAAGGTCTCGGACGCCGCAGGCAGGTCCATCGATGGCTGGGCGGGAGCGAAGGGATAGGCTCGCCATGCCGTGTTGGTCTCTGGACAAATCTCAAGGATCTCCTCAAGTGAGGAAAGCTGCCGGTCGGAAGGGGCGTTCGCTGGTGGTGGGCGTCGAAACGTGCTGACCACCAGCGTGTCGCGGGCGCGCGTGGCCCCGACGTACAGCAGGCGCGTTTCCTCGTAGCGTTCAGCCAGGCGCTGGCGGTCGCAGGCTTCGTCGTAGCCGAGGCTCTTCACCCCGGAGTCGCTGCGCCCGAGCTTCACAAACGGGGGGCTGCCGGCTTCGAAGATGACCGGCGGCGTGAAGAACCCCCGGCTATCCGACAGGCCGCCAAGGCCGACGAGGATGACTACCGGGAACTCCAGGCCCTTTGCGGCGTGGATGGTCATGAGCCGCACCGCTTCGTCGTCGGATTCTGGAGCGGCAACCTCTTCGATGCGCGTGTGGCCGATCCGGTTCCGGACCATCCACTGGACGAAGTCCGCGAGGCCAGCCCCCGGGCGGTTGGCGAATTCGCGTGAAAGCTCCAGGAGCAGCCGGTAGCGCTGCCAGCGCACGCGCGCCCGTCGCAGAACAGCGGAGGATTCCCAGAGGCGGCGCTCCCGCAGCACATGTTCCACGACGAGGTTCACTGGCAGCGCGAGCGCCCGCGGGCGGAAATCCCGGAGCCAATGCATGGCCTCCGCGGCCGGGCCGTCGAGCGAGTCTATCTGTGGCGAAAGGTAGTTCCAGCGCCCGCCGGACAGGAAGTGCTCGTGGAGTTGCGGGTCGTTACAGCCGAAGACAGGGCTGCGCAGGGCAGCCACCAGCGCCACTTCGTCGGAAGGATCGACCAGCGCCTTGAGGACGTTCTCGATGTCGCGCAATTCCTGGGAGGCGAAGACTTCGCCGCGGCTTTCCACGCGGTAGGGAATGTTGGCTTCATCGAATGCCGCTTCCAGAGACGGGACGACGATGCGCCGGGGGAACAGCACGGCAATATCGCTGCGCCGGATGGGCCGAAGGTTCGCTCCATCGCGGATGGTAGCGCCGCGCTGCAGGAGATCGGTCACGACGCGGGCAACTTCGTCCGCCTCCGCCTCACGAATGGCGGGAGCGGTGTCGTCCACTTCGCGCCCGATGTGGAACGCGCCCGAAAGCTGGGAGTCGTTGCCGTGCCACGGTTCGAGCGGCTCGTAGGATGCCTGGGCAGGGTCGTCGCCAGCATCCATGAGCGTTGCGAAGACGTGGTTGACCCACTCCAGCACGCGCGCGCCGGACCGGAAATTCTGGACGAGCTTGAGCTGCTCACCGCCGAGCCCGGTGGCGGCGCGACGATAGAGCGCGACGTCGGCGCGGCGGAAGCGATAGATGGATTGCTTGGGATCGCCCACGACGAAAACGCGGCCGGGCGCAATCGGCGCGACTTCCCACGAGAGCGTCGCCGGCACGGAAGGGTCTCGCGCGATGAGCGAAGCGAGTTCGGCCTGCAGCGGGTCGGTGTCCTGGAATTCGTCGACGAGGATATGGGTGTAGCGGCGGTGGACGGCTGCCCGCACCTCGCCGTTGGTACGGAGAACATCGCACGCGATGACAAGGAGATCGTGGAAACGTAACCGCCCGGATTCCCTGCGCTGCCGCGCCTGGTCGGTGACGAAGCTGGCGATTTGGTGAAGCACGACGCGCAAACAGCGATCGGCTTCGGCCTGGAGGATTGCGATCCGTTCACCATCCAGCGTGTCACCGATGAAGGAGCGTATCTCCTTCGGATCGCGGTCGCCCCAGTTCTTCTTGGATCCGAAAGAGCTCCGTTTGAACACCTTGCTCCAAACCTCGAGCAGCTCGAATGCGTTGCGGGCGCGGTCCGCTTCGTCGATCCAGCCGCGGAAACTTTCGATGTGCTCGTACAGCTTGTCGGCCGGGTCGGTGCACTGTTCCTTCAGTTCGAGAACCTGGTCGATGAGGTCCCGGAGCCCGGCATCGTCGAAGCCTTCCGGGGTGGGCGGTGTTTCGCCGAGCTCGATGCGATCCCAGTCGTTGTTGAGGGCGAGGGCAAGTTCCCGCAGGTTCGTCGTGCCCATGCCAAGCGCGTAAAGAAACTCCAGTGGTTCGACCGGGCCGCCCTCGCCGAGGAATTCATCGAGGAACGCCGACCAGGCGGTTTCGAAGTCCTGCTCGGCCTCGAGATCGTCGACGACCGTGAGCGCCGGGGGCACGCCCGCTTCGAAGGCGTGGGCAGCGACGACCCTCCGAGCGAAGGCATGGAGCGTCTGCATCGCCGCGCCGTCGAGGTCGTGAAGCGCCGCCGTCACCAGCGCCTGTTCGGCCGGGGGTAGCGACGCGTCGAGCGCAAGCACCTCAAGTTCTTCGCGTACGCGGTCCATGAGTTCGGCTGCGGCCTTCTCGGTGAAGGTGATAGCGGCAACACGTTCGACTGGGATGCCGGAACGCAGGAGCGCAACAATCCTCGCCACGAGCGCGGTGGTCTTACCGGTACCGGCGCCAGCTTCCACAAAAAGCGTCGCGCCGAGATCGGTCGCGATGCGTTCGCGTACAGACTGGTCGATGGGGGTGCGGTTAGTCATCGCTGTCACCATCGTCGTCCGCAACGTCGACATCGACGGGGTCGAATCCCTGCACGTCGGGGAAGTAGCCACTCATCGCCGGGTCGTGTTTCTTGCGCCCGAAGCTGCGTTCGCGGTCCGTGACGCAGGAGGACTCGTATCGGCAGTAGCGACAAGTGCTGTTGGGTCGAGCGGGGAAGACACCTCCGCCTATCCCGACGGCCATTCCTTCGACGATGGCCTCGAACTCAGCGATGCGATCGTCGGTAAAGGTCACCACGAGGCGGTCTTCGGACCACTTCTCATCGAGGATGTGCCAGTACGAGGCTTCCACTGTTTCGGCGTCGAACGCCTGCTTCGCGGCGAGCGCGTAGATGGGGAGCTGAAGCCGCTTCCCGTCGTCGAAAGGATTCTCACCAAACTTCTTCAGGAACGGCATCTTGCCGGTCTTGTAGTCGTAGACCACGACACGGCGCCCGTCGGGAGAGACGTCGATACGGTCGACGTCGCCGCGCGTCAGTACCTTACCGAGCGTGGTTGCGATTTCCCCGGCTGGGGCGGCCCCATCCTGGAGTGCGCTTGTCCGGACTCCCGGCCCGAATCCCCATTCTGCCGCGCGGAATTCCAGACCCCGCTTCTCCCGCCAGCGCGCGTCGATTTCGAGAAAGCGGCGGAGGCGCGCGAGCAAGCGGTCCTTTTCGACAATCCACGGGACGAAGCGGCCGAAGAGCTGACGCCGGGCGTCGAGCACCTGCGTCGTCCGCGCCAGGAGTTCGGATATCTCATCCTCGGACCATCCCTGGGAGGGCGGCCGGTCAAGGGCGTGGTCGACGAAGAACTTGTCGAGGATTTCGTGGATGAGCGAGCCGCGCTCCAGAGGTGTCAGGGTGTCCGGATCTTCGGGCACTTCTGCTTCACCGACACGGAGGATGCTCCGGAGGAAGTACTGGAGACCGCAGGTTGCCCAGGTTTGGAGCGCGGTGGGGCTGTTCGGAGTGCCATTGGTGATGCCGACCGGCTGTCCGTCCAGGTTGCCATCGAAGGCGGTGAAGTCTCGCCCCATGCGGCTGCGGAGCAGACTGGCCCCACGTCCTGCCGCCGGGAGGCCCGCCAGCAACGGGTGATTTTCGGAAGGTTGTCCGCCGTGCAGGAGCCGGCCGAGCATCCATTCCAGTTCGGTGGCCGGCGAAGAGGCGCCCGCGCGCACCGCTGCCTCGAAGGAAGGGACGACGTGAAGCCACTCCGGCCGATCGGATCGTTCGACCAGTTCCGCGAACTGGCGCCCATGTAGCACCTCGCCCGCGAGAGACGAGGCAACTTCGAGCAGCCAGCGCGATGGGAGTCGCTCGGCCTGGGCGCGCAGGTCGGAGCGCGGGAAGCACAGGACAGCCCTGCTGGCACCCTGGATCGCCGACACAAACGCCAGGCGCTGCTGCTCTCTGCGGGCGACAGCGCGACCTTCCAGGCCGGGCAACCGCTCGCGATGTTCCTGGTCGAGCAGCGCGTCTTCGCCCAGGCGGCCGGGGAGTACGCCTTCGACGCAATCGAGGATGACGACCATGTCGAAAGACAGCCCATAGGCGTCCTCCAACCGGCCGACGAACACACCCTCTTCGAAGCGGTTGTGGCGAATGGCGGAGGCAGCAAGCTGCGTCGCGAGCGCATCGCCGAATGCCTCGCGATCACCCGGGCCAACGGGCGGCACATCGCGCATTTCCGCGAGGACGTCGCGCACCTGGCTGGATTCGTCGTCGTTGGCCGCATGCGGGTTCAGCGAGTCCAGCGTCGAAGTAGCCCAGTCGACAAGGTCCGACCATGACTCCTGGGCCGGCAGCATCTCGAAGAGTCGTTCCACGGCCTCGGCGAGCTGTTTGGCGCCGTCGGCATCGGCGCGTTGGCTGTGCACTGCGGGGGAATCCGGGGGAAGCAGCTCGGCCCGCTGGAGGCAACGGGCGGCGTAGTCATCAAGGCGCTTCTGCCAGCGGTCCTTGCCGGAGGTGATGCCTGCCTCTCGGGCGATGGCACGCCAGCTCGGCCGGTAGTCAGCGAACTGCTTGATGGGAAGCGAGAGCGCGTCGAGAACGACTTCGCGGGCAAAGCTTTCACCTTCGACCGACAACAGACGCAGGAGCACGCGCCCATCTAGGGAATCGGCAAGGGTGCGCCCGGATGGGCCGTTGCAGGGGATACCCGCCGAATCGAAGAGTTCGATGCAGCCGTTGGCAGCCGCCGAAGCGGGGTAGAGCACCGCCATCCGGTGGAGCGGAATGCCATCGTCCATCGCGCTGCTGACCGCGCGGATTGCACCCCGGATTTCCTCGTCGGTGTCGGCGAAGACGGCGACGGTGGTGTGGTCCGGGAGGGTTTCGGGAGTCAGCGCCGGGGATTCGCCGGCCGGGGGCGCGATCTCCACGCACTGGCCGCCATCACCGAGCGCGTCGAGGAGATGTTGGACCAACGGGTCGTGCGCGTTCGGGAGGACGGCGATCACCGATCCAAGCAGCGGCTCCGCGGTGGCCGCGATTCTGCGGATGGCGGCGCGGGCGCGGTCTACTTCGTCGTGCCGATCCCCGACCAGCGCACGGAAGCGGCGGTAGGTGGCCACGATGGCGGGCCGCAAGCGTTCGACATTCTCGAGAGCGTTGCTTGCGTCGTCGAGTTCGAGAGTACGGAGTTCGCGAAACAGCGAGTCGTAGGCGGCAATGGTCGAAGCATGCGATCGCAGGTACTGCGGCAGGTCTTGCGATTCCTGGAGCGCGAGCCGTACGGACTGGCGGGAATAAGTGCGCGTGAGAGGGCGAACCGATTCGCCAAGGACCGGGCTGGCCAACAATTCGATCGCGCGGGCGGGTACGAGGAAGCTCACCCCGGCGATGCCGCCACGGCGGCCAAGGGTCCGCCGCAGGTAGAGGCCCGCGTAGTTCGAGGGCACAAGGACTGTGACGGGAGCCAGCGGGTCACTCGTTCGTGCGGTCGCAACTGCTTTCTCAAGCTCTTCGATGAGGGGTTCGCCGAACCCGGCGATAGTGGTGCTGTTACGAGGCATTGTAGGGAGGATAACGGCACAACTCAGGGCAAACACCAGCCCCTGCGTCACCTGCTGTCGCGAAGGTGACACCACGGTAGACTCGCGTTCATGCCATATGCAGCGGTGAACGGCGCGAACCTCTACTACCGGCAGGAAGGTGCGGGCGAGGACGTGGTCTTCCTCCACGGGGCCGGCGGCAATCACCTCGTCTGGTGGCAGCAGGTACCGGAATTCGCCACGGCATTCCGGTGCACGGCCTACGACGCGCGGGGCTGGGGCCTTTCCCGCGGGGACATGGCCATCGGCCGCTTCGCCTTCGGAACGGACCTCATCGCGCTGTTGGATCACCTCGGTATCGAACGGGCGCACTTTGTGGCGCATTCGATGTCCGGCCGCGCGATCGCGGGACTGGTGCGGCTCGCCCCGGAGCGCGTCACTTCGCTGGTGCTGAGCGGGACCAACGCAGGCGTGGCGAACGACCGTATCCGCGAAATCCAGGACGAGTTACGCGACCGCCGTGGCGGCGGCAGCCTCCGCGAACATGCGCTCTCCAACGACTTCGAAGCGGAGCGGCCGGACCTCGCCATGCTCTATCGCCAGGTGAACGCTATCAATCCTCCCCGTCCGAAGGGTATGCTGGGCAGGCCCCCGGCGACGTACAAAGGGAGCATGCACGACAACCTGAACCGCTCCGGCGCGCCGGTGCTCTACATCGTTGGCGAACACGACCTCATCACCTCGCCGGACCTCATTCGCGAAGCGGCAACGCTTGTGCAGAACTCGCGTGTGCATGAGGTACTGGGCGCCGGGCACAACGCGTATTTCGAGCGGCCGGGGGAGTGGAATGCCGTCGTGAAGCAATTTCTTCACGAAGTCGCCGCGCGTTGAGCCTGCAACAAGGTTGCCACTCAACGTCCACGGGATTATTGTCTAGTTCCTATGTCGGGCATGACTGACCGATTCAAGCACGCGTTGGCGAAGGTGAAACCTTCGCACGGATCGTCCAACCACGGTTGGGTGGAACCGAGCAGCAGCATAACGCGCGCAATCTACGAGCCTCTGCGCAACGCCGAGCGGCACCCGGCACCCACGGTCGAGCCAGTTGCCGAGGCTCCCGAAGCAACTCACGCGGACGAAAACGAAACGCATCGAAGCGCGGGCGCCGCGTAGGGTCTGCCGACCGCTATACTTGGCCCATGGCCATTTACGAGTACTTCTGCCCAACCTGTCGGAACAAGTTCGAACAACGACGCCCTATGTCCCAGGCGACCGCCGTCGCGGAGTGCGAAAAAGGCCACAAGGCCGAGCGCACGATTAGCGCGTTCGCCATCGCCGGCGGTAGCGACTCCTTTGAGATGCCGATGGGGATGGAAGGCGAAGGTGGCGGCGGGTGCTGCGGTGGCGGTGCATGCGGCTGCGGACAGTTTTAGTCTTCGTACACCGGCTCTAACTCGACAACGTCTTCATCTCGGCCGCCACCATCCTGGCGGCCGTTTCCACGTCCAAAAGCCAGGAAGGCAACGCAGGCCAGGACGATCAACGCGGCCTGCGCGAGCGTGACCGCAGCGATGAGGTACGTCGTTTCCTGCCAGAAGGCTTCCGGGAACATCTGGATAAGGCGGTCAGTATCCGGGTTTAGCCGCCAGAGATCGTTTCGAAACAGGATCTCGTGGAAGGTCGTCCACGCCGCGTCGAAGCCGGTGAGGGCGAAAGCCCCGATTGCACCCACCACCAGGATGCCAACGCCGATCCCGGCAAGCGATTCCTTGGCGAGCGTGCGCGCCGTCGATTCCCCGGCCCACAGAAAACGGCCTGCAACGTAGGCCAGCACCAGCGCGAGCGTCACCTCGTGCACGCGAAAGAGCAGTCGCATGATCGACTTCACGTCGCGCATGTGGTCGGTTTCTTTCTGGTTGAAAAGCGAAATCTCCTCGCCGCCGCGATCCACGACGATGCGGAGCATGCTAGCGTCGTTTTCGAAGTACGCGATCATCTCCGCGGCGGCGCGGTCCAGTTCGCGCAGGGGAACGCCCGTCACTTCGGCCGCGTTGTATTCGCGAAAGCCTCGTTCGTAGAGGCGGGCTTCGCCGGCGGCCACGCGCACGTTCGTCGTAACGAGGAACACGGGCAGGGCGAGGATGAAGGCGACGGTGGCGATGCGCTGTGCGATCTTCATGGCGGTGAGGGCCACGTGCTGGTGGCGCGTCTTCATGCTCCGGGGCGTGTGCAGCGGTGTCAATTCGCGCGTGAAGCGGCAGCCCAAACAGATTGGCGACCGTCCCGTGCAGGTCTGTTAGATTCAGCCCAACTGACTAACGAACTGCGGAGACCTGCGTGACAACCGAAGCCCCAGCCGAACCGACTCTCGAATTTATCTTCCGGCCGAAATCCATCGCCATCGCGGGCGTTTCCGCGAAGGAGAACGCCGGGTTTGGCGGGGGCGGCTTCGTGAATTCGCTGCAGGAAATCGGCTTTCGTGGGCCGATCTATCTCATCCATCCCACGGCGCCCGCGATTCGTGGGCTGCGCTGCTACCCCCGGCTCACCGACATTCCGTTCGATGTGGACTACGTCATATCGTCGGTGAACGCGAAGTTCGTGCCGGACCTGCTTGAGGACTGCATCGTCAAGGGCGTGCGCGTGCTCCATCTCTTCACGGCCGGGTTCACGGAAACGGGAGACGCCGACAAGGCCGACATGGAAAAGCAGGTGGTCGCCCGGGCGAACGAAGCCGGCATTCGGCTGATCGGCCCCAACTGCATGGGGCTCTACGTGCCGCGCGCACGGCTGGCGATGATGCCCTCGCAGACGGCGGAGCCGGGTAACGTGGGAATGGTGTCCCAGTCCGGGATGAACGCCGGGGAGTTCGTTCGCTACGCCACGCACAGGGGAGTGCGCTGCTCCAAGGTCATCAGCTTTGGCAACGGGGCAGACCTGAAGGCTGCCGACTTCTTCGACTACCTGGCCGACGACCCGGAGACCGAGATCATCGTTTCCTACCTGGAAGGTATCCAGGACGGCCCGAGATTGGCGGCGGCCATTCGTAAGGCGTCATCGCGCAAGCCTGTCGCTATCCTCAAGAGCGGCCGTACGGAAGCCGGTTCGCGCGCGGCCAGCAGCCACACGGCGTCGCTCGCCGGGTCACTGGCGATTTTCGATGGCCTCTGCAAGCAGGCGGGCGCCTTGCGGGTCGAATCGATGGAGGAGCTGGTCGACGCGGCGATTACCTTCCAGTTCGTGAAGCGCGTGACCGGTCCCAATGTGTGCATCGTCGGAGGCGGTGGGGGAGCGAGCGTCCTCGCCGCCGACGACCTCGACGCGGTGGGACTGAAGGTGCCGACGTTGCTGCCGGAGACCCAGGAGCAACTCGCGAAGGTCACGCACGAAGCGGGAACCAGCATTCGCAACCCCATCGACACCACGAGCATGTTCGAAGAGAAGGGATTCGAGGCAACGCTCATGCCCGTGGCCGAGGCCACCAACATCGACGTGATCCTCTACCACACCGGGTTTGGATTTGGGATGTCAGCACGCGTGGGCGACAACCGGGCGCGTTCGGATGCCCAGGCGGCCGGTCTCGCCAAGGTCCAGGAAGCTGGCGGAAAGCCTGTGGTGGTTGCCATCCGGCCTTCGCTGGAGCCGGGGTCGCTCGAACAGGCGAACTACTTCCAGGAGGCCTGTTCGAAGCGGGGAATCGCGACGTACCCGAGCATCGCGCGGGCGGGGGCTGCGCTGGCGAAGTTGCTCCAATGGCAAGGGATGCGCGACCGGTAGAGTGCCAATCGACTATTGGCATTTCTGCGCCAGATGACGCAGTCTGCATAGCGCCAAAGCCCGCGAGCCAACGCCGGGCGCTACGAAGGAGAACCCAATGAACGCACGCCTCGCTCACATGCAGATCAACATCGACGCCGCCAACCTGGATTTCTATCGCGACCTCAGTTCCGCCGTCGGTCTGAAGACCCTCTACGAAGCCGAAGGGATGCTGGGCGTGGAGTGCTCCAACGAATCGAGCCTGTGGTTCATAGGCGCCTCGAACGGTGCCTCGAACGACTACGACGGGCCGGGGACAAACCACATTGGTCTCGGCGCAGAGTCCCAGGCGGAAGTAGACGCGACGGCGGAGTGGCTGAAGGGCAAGGGAATCCCGGCGCTCTTCGAAACGCCACGACACCGGCCGGACTTCGCGATGGACGAAAACTCCACCTACTACCAGGTGATGTTCGAATCGCCGGACAAGGTGCTGTTCGAAGTGGTGTACAC
>CAZDZP010000039.1:0-14685 GCA_964509855.1 uncultured Anaerolineaceae bacterium
TCGAAGAACTCGAAGATGCCGACATGCTGCTGCATGTGGTGGACATCAGCCATCCAAACTCCAGTGAGCACGTGCAGTCAGTCGAAGCCACGCTTGCCAGCCTCGGCGTCGAGGACAAACCGCAAATCCTGGCTCTCAACAAAGCCGATCGCGTGACGCACGAGGATGGGTCGCCGGTGAAGGGTTACGACGACGCGCTTTCGGTACTACGCGAAGCCGGGAGGGAGCCGGAGAACGTCGTATTCCTTTCGGCATCCAAGCGCTGGGGCCATGACGAATTGCGTGATCGTATCGAACGGGCGCTCGACGGCGGGCTAGAAGCACCGGCCAATGAGATTAGCCCGGAAGAGTTGGTCGCCCGCCTGGCATAGCAGGAGGACGCTTCACCGCAGCGCTATTCGCGTGCCCGGTAGCGGCGCGCGAAACGCTCCACGCGGCCGGCGGTGTCCACGATGCGCTGCTGCCCCGTCCAGACCGGGTGGCTGGCCGCCGAGACATCCAGGCGAATGACGAACGCCTCGACTCCGTCGACGAACCTCGTCTCCGGTGACGTAGCAGTCGAGCGCGAAGTCCACTCTGTTCCGGTTGGGATGTCGTGGAAAATGACGGTGTTCAGTCGCGGGTGGATGGTCGAGTTCATGACATGACTCCAGCTTAGGATGCACGATAGTCGCCTGTGTGATTCCCAGCGTTACAGAACGCGTCTCAGGAACGAAAGCCTCTCGGCCCCGCCGATTGAACGCGGCGTGCCGAACCGGTACAACATCGGAAATGCCATCTACTCCACCGGTCCCACTCCCACATCCCACCGGCCCGCTCGCCGGCTACCGTGTGCTCGACCTATCCGACGAGAAGGGCCAGCTTTGCGCCCGCATCCTCGGCGAGCTCGGCGCGGACGTCATCAAGGTCGAACCGCGCACAGGCGACACCACGCGTGCCAACGGACCGTTCTACCGGGACAAGGAGGGTGCTGATACCAGCCTTTACTGGTGGACGATGAACGCGGGCAAACGTTCCATAACGTGCGAGCTACGCCTCGAAGATGGCCGCAAGGCCTTCCACAAACTGGTTGAGGCATCGGACGTCGTCATCGAAACGTGCGAACCCGGTACCCAGGCTGCTCTCGGGCTCGACTACGCGACGCTCGAAGCGGTGAACCCGGCAATCATCGTCGCCAGCATCTCCGCCTTCGGCCAAACCGGCCCATACGCCAACCTCAAGGCCACCGACATCGTGGCGAGCGCCATGGGCGGCCACATGAACCTCAACGGTGACGCCGAACACGGCCCGGTTCGTACCACCGCGCCGCAGGCTTACGCACAGGCGAACCTGCAGACGGCTGTGGGCATCACCATTGCCCTCTACGCCCGCGGGTCAGCGACCGGCGGCGCGGGACAGCACATCGACGCTTCCATGCAGGAAGCCATGGCCAACGCCATGGATAGCGCGCAGCAGACATGGGACATTCGTCACAAGAACAGCGTCGGCCCTGGGCTCTACCGGTGCCGTGCCGGCGAAATCGTCGACCGTTACCTGTACGAGGCCAGCGACGGTTGGGTCGTGATGCTCGGCAACGGTGGCCTCTCCACGGCCACGGGCAACGCGCTCATCGACTGGATGGAAGCGGACGGCTCCGCCCGGGATCTCGCGGCGGACCATTGGCGGATGCGACTGGCGACTCTCCAGCCGCTCAGCTCCGAAGAGCGCGCATACATCGAAGAAACGATCGAGCTGTTCTGCAAGAAACATCCGAAAGCCTGGCTGGTCGCAGGTGCGCAGGAACGCGGCGCTGGTTGGGCGCCTGTCTACTCGCCGCGGGAAATCGTGGAGAACGAACAGCTTGCCGCGCGCGACTACTTCGTCACCGTCCACCACGAGGATCTCGGCGAGTCCTTCGTCTACCCCGGCGCTCCGTGGAAGCTGGCCGAAACCCCGTGGATGCAACGTGGCCGGGCTCCCCACATTGGCGAACATAACGAACAGGTCTACGGCGAACTCCTTGGACTGGAGCCCGCCGAACTGAAGCGGCTCCGCATGAGAATGGTGGTTTAGCGTGACTGTCTCTCCAAAAGCATTCGCAGGTTTGCGCGTCGCCGACTTCAGCTGGGTGGGCGTTGGGCCGACTGTCGCGAAGTACCTGGCAGATCACGGCGCCGAAGTCATCCGCGTCGAATCCAGCACCTATCCCGAGGCGCTGCGCCGCGGCGGGCCGTTCATCAACGACGAACCGGGCATCAACAACTCGGGATACTTCGCGAACTTCAACAGCTCCAAATACGGGGTGACTATCAACCTCAAGCACCCAGACGGGCCGGATCTCGCCCGCAAGCTCGTCGCCGAATGCGATGTGGTGACGGATTCGTACACGCCGGGCACCATGGACAAACTGGGGGTTGGCTACGAAGCGCTTCGCAACGTGCGGCCCGACATCGTGATGATGTCGATGCCGATGTACGGCGCCGGCGGGCCGTGGTCACACTACTCGGGCTATGGCCACACACTCCAGGGCGCCGCAGGCTTCAACCACCTCACCGGGTGGCCGGAAGAGCCACCAATCGGCACCGGCATCGCCTACACGGACTTCCTTGTGCCGCACGTGGCCGCCATCGCGCTCATCAGTGCGTTGGACTACCGCCGTCGCACCGGCAAGGGCCAGTTCATCGACTTCTCCCAGTTCGAAGCTGCCGTCCACGGGCTCGGCACGGCCGTTCTCGAATGGACCGCCAATGGACGCGAGCTGGAGCGCATGGGCAACCGCGATTCGGAAGCCGCGCCCCACGGCTGCTACAAAACACGTGACGGCCGCTCGATCGTCATCGCCTGCTTCACCGAAGAGCACTGGACGTCGCTGAAGGCCGCGCTTGGCCGCCCCGACTGGTGCGACCTGGAGCGCATGCGACGCAAGTGGCAGCGCCTCAACGAACAGAAGGAAATCGACCGCCACATCGGCGCTTGGGTTGAAGACATGAGCCGCGCCGAATCGGACGAATCCGAAGTAGAGGTCGAAGGCCAGGAAGGCTTGCGTGTCCGCAAGTACACCAGCTACGAACTGATGAAGTACTTCCAGGGCTTCGGCGTCCCCTGTGGTGTCGTGCAGACCGCGGAAGACATGCACCGCGACCCCCAGTTGGAGCACCGTCAGCACTACTGGAAGCTCGAGCATCCCGTGATGGGCCTGCGGAGCTACGACGGCCCGTCGTTCCGCCTTTCGAAGACCCCGGCCGAACTGACGAAGGCCGCGCCGCTGTTGGGCGAGGACACGGAGCGCGTCTTCCGTGAAGTGGTCGGCCTTTCCGAAGAGCGCTTTAGTGAACTGCTAGCCTCCGGTGCCTTTGAGTAAGCCCGGCACACAAAGAGCCCTTTCCCTACAAAAAGAGAGCCCCTCAGCAGAGGGGCTCTCTTCACATTGCTCGTTGAGATTGTCGGCTAGGCGTCGCCGTCGGCCTCTTCTTCCGTATCTGCGTCGCCTTCTTCGCCACCCTCACCGTTCTCGCCATCCGGTGCCGGTGCGGCACCGCCACCCGGAATGGCAGCCCCTTCGACGACGGTTATCAGGCCTTGCATTTCCACCGGGTGCAAAACGCAGTGGAACTTGTAAGTGCCCGGCCCAGGAGTCACAAAGGTGAATTCCACCGTCTCGTTCATGCCCAGGATGTCAGTCGTGACTTCTTCGCCCCCGCCAGCGCAACCGGCGATACATCCAGTCAGGAGCGGGTCACCCGACTCCGCTTCGGCAGCAGCGAAGACTTCGAAGTTGTGGAGGGTTGCCTCCTGGTTGGTATAGGTCAACGTAACTTCCGTTTCCGGCGGGAGGCTGAATTCGGTCACGTTGAAAAGGATGTTGCGAGACGTGATGATGCCCGTCTCTTGGAAACCGGCCGGGGGCGCAACTCCACCGCCATCGCCTCCACCACCGCCTTCGCCCTCGAAAATGGTCAGTCCGGCGCCGATGAGCAGGCCAAAGACCGCCAGCCCGCCGATCATCGACGCAGCTGTACCCATGCCGAACTTCACCGAGACATCCTTGGTGTCGCGCACCACAACGGTGTCGAACACCTGGACCGTGCCTGGGACGACCTGGTCCTCGAACTCACCGACCATGTCCAGCACGGTCTGACGGGTTTCGTCGTAAGTTGCCAGTCCTTCGCGGTCGGACCAGGTCGTTTCGACCAGCACCTGCGAAGGTCCGGCCTCCGCTGGCGCCGCCACAATGCGGAGGTCCTGGAAGCCCGCAAGGTCGCGGAGAGCAGCGTCGGCGCTGTCGATCTTCCCAATCACGCCGTCAGCGGCGGACGCTGCTTCGAACTTTCCTTCGGGAACGGCAAAAGTGATGACCTGTGTGAAGCGGGCGTTGCGCGGCTTGCCGTGACCGCCATCCTCTGCGGCGCGCTTCATGCGACCGTCTTCGTAGGCCCAGCCAGCGGCGGCAACGAGCGTAACGACAACGGCCGCGCCCAGGAAGGGTCCGGCGAAAGCATTTCCCGTATCACGGGCCCACCAGATGAGTGCGCCACCAAGAAGGAAGGACGCGAGTCCAACCACGATTGGCCAGATGCTCGGATCTGGCAGGTGTGCCCCGGGACCAATGTGAGCGTTGTGCTCGCCGCTGTGATGATCGTCCATGAACCTCTACTCCCTGGCCGTTGAATCGGCTAGGTGGGGATGATGTACAGGATGGTGAAGAGCGCCACCCAGATAACGTCGACAAGGTGCCAGTACATGGAGCATGCGGTCACCGCTTCGTGACCGGCCGCCGTGAATTGGCCTCCGAGTGCCCGCATGAGGCACACGAAAATGAAGATGGCACCGCCGGCAACGTGAGCGCCGTGGAAGCCCGTTAATGTGTAGAAGGTCGTGCCGAAGATCGTGTCCCCGGGGCCGAAGTGCAGTACCGAGTAGTCGTACATCTGCATGGCAAGGAAGACGAGACCAAGCACGAGCGTGATGAACAGGCCCCAGATGAGGCCGCTCTGGTTCCCCTTCTTAATCTGGAATTCCGCCCACTGGATGGTGATGGAACTCAGGATAAGAAGCGCGGTCGCTACGGCAGGCAGCGCGACGTGAAGTTCGAGCTCAACGCCGGCGGCGATTTGTTCCGGCGTCAGCAGTTCGTGCGGTGGCCACGCGGGGGCGTCGGCACGCGCGATGAAGTAGGCGGCGAAAAGTCCGCCAAAGAACATGACTTCAGAAGCAAGGAACAGGATGAACCCGAGCATTCCATTGCTCAGTTGTTCCTTGTGCCCGTGGGCGGGTGCTGCAGTTGCCATAGTGTTGGTACCCCTCGTTGGCCGGTCTGTTAGGTGAGATTCCGCTTAGTGTTTGCCGCCGGCCAGGTCGGGGTGGCGAAGATCGAAAAGCGGTCGCTCAGAGTGAACCTCAGGAAGCTCATCGAAGTTATAGACAGGTGGGGGCGAAGTAGTGGCCCATTCGAGCGTATTTCCCTCCCACGGGTCGTCCGGCGCGTCCTTGGGACGCATGAACGCCGCTACAACAGCGATGAGGAACGGGATCATGGAGACACCGATGAGGAAGGCGCCAAGCGTCGACACCAGGTTCATGAACTCCCAATCGGTGTTGTTGTAGGTCGCGATGCGGCGGGGCATGCCGTCCAGTCCCAGCATGTGCATGGGGAAGAACGCCACGTTGAAACCGATGAACATCAGGGCGAACTGGATCTTGCCTAATGTCTCGTTGAGCATTCGCCCCCAGATCTTCGGGAACCAGTAGTACAGGCCGCCGAACACAGCGAAGACGGAGCCGCCGAAGAGCACGTAGTGGATGTGCGCTACCACGAAGTAGGTGTCGTGGATGGCGAAGTCCACGGGCACGGCTGCGCTAAAGGTGCCGTTGATCCCGCCGATAAGGAACATCGAGACGAAGCCCAGGGCGAACAACATCGGTGTTTCGAAACTGATGGAGCCTCGCCAGAGGGTTCCCAGCCAGTTGAAGATCTTGACGCCGGTGGGCACGCCAATCATGAAAGTCATGAATCCGAAGAACGGCTTCAGCACAGCGCCGGTGGTGAACATGTGGTGCGCCCAAACGCTGAAGCCCAGGCCACCGATGCCCATCGTCGCGAACACGAAAGCCTTGTAGCCGAAGAGCGGCTTGCGGGAGAACACCGGCAAAATCTCGGAGACGATGCCCATGCCCGGGAGGATCATGATGTACACGGCGGGGTGGGAGTAGAACCAGAAGACGTTCTGCCACAGCACCGCGTTACCGCCCATGTTGGGGTCGAAGAAACCGCCACCGTAGTTGCGGTCGATGTAGAGCATGGCCAGCGCCGCAGCAAGCACGGGGGTAGCGAGGAGCTGGAGGAGGGCGGTGACCATCATCGTCCAGCAAAAGATGGGCATCCGGAACATGGTCATCCCGGGTGCGCGCATCCGGAACATCGTCACCATGAAGTTTGCAGCTCCGATGGTGGACGAAACGCCGAGCAGGATGACGGCGATGATCCACAGGTCCATACCGGTGCCGGCCTGCTGTGCAAGCGGGCTATAGGCGGTCCAGCCGGCGTTCGCCGCGCCGCCTTCGAAAAGGAAGCCGGAGAACATGAGGATGCCGGCCGGGGGAAGCAGCCAGAATGAAAGTGCGTTGATACGAGGGAAGGCCATGTCGGCAGCGCCGATTTGGAGCGGCACCAGGTAGTTACCGAAGGCGGCCCAAACGGGGATGATGAACAGGAAGAGCATGGCCGAGGCATGCATCGTAAAGATCTGGTTGTAGGCGTCGTTGCTGACGAAGTTACTGTCGGCCACGGCCAGTTGCGTGCGCACGAGCAGCGCAAGAATGCCGCCAACGGCGAAGAAGAACATCGTGAAGTAGAAGTAGAGGATCGCGAGCTTCTTGTGGTCGACCGTGGTGATCCAATCAAGGAGCACCGGGCGCCCAAGTCCCTGCGCAGCTGGAGTAGCGACTGTGGCCATTCTTCTTCCTTCCCCTTCCTCGTTCGCTGAATCTCTCGAAGCGCAGGGCGCGCTAGTACTGTCTCTGGTCCGTGCCTACTACGGTTGGCGGACAGCCGGCGAACCGGACTGTTCCTCAACCCAAGCGTCGAATTCGTCTCGCTCGACAATGCGGATGGTGAATCTCATGAGCGCGTGGTCGACCCCGCACAGCTCGGCGCACTGCCCGGTAAACACACCTGTTTCGCGCGCGGTCACCGTGAAGCGGTTATCCCTGCCGGGAATAACGTCCAGCTTGTAAAGGAACTCCGGCACGTAGAACGAGTGGATAACGTCGGCGGCAATGAGCTTGAATTCGACCGGCTCGTCCACCGGCATCACGAGTTCGGGCTCGTTCGCAGCCGTCCCGATAATGCTGAAGCTCTCTTCCGAGTCGCGATCACTGTTCGGTCCGAGGTCGTTCAGGTTGTAGGCGAACTGCCACTGGTACTGGAAGCCGGTAACCTCGATGGTCATATCATCGTCCCCAGCCTGCTCTTGCACGCGGTTGAGCACGATGAAGGAGAACGTGAAGAGGGCAACGACGATGACGACCGGGATGCCGGTCCAGATAAGTTCGAGGACATTGCTGCCGTGGGTTTGCTTGGGGAGTTCATCGGAGCTCTTCCGGCGGTACCGGAAGAGTGCGTATACCAGCGCACCCTCAACGGCGAGGAACACCACCGCGGCCATGGCAACAACAAAGATGTAGAGCGTGTGTATCTCGCGCGCTTCGTCAGTAATGCCGTCTGGCGCACCCAGTGCTGCGAACGCTGAGCCATAGAGAAGCAGCGAAAGCGTCGCGACGGATGCTAGGGCGGAGATGCGGCGGACGCTTCGTCGAAAGCCGTATCGGCGCATGCAGGAAACTCCCCTTCCCGTTCCCGGCCACCCGGGCGAACAAGCACCCCCCTCCGGGTGCTCCGCACGCACGGCGAACCAAGGCCTTTGCCTTTGTGAACGACGGCGCAATCGAGTTATATGCCCGGCCCTAATGGGTGTCAAGGAAACGGCCGGTGGGACTTGAAGGCGGCGCGGCTTTCTCGGCTACAAGCCGGCGAGCCATCGAAAACTCCCATATCTACATAGCCACGGAGACCGCGTATGGGTTAGTTCAGCAGACCCGCGTCCAGTCCGATGGCTGTGAACAGGAGCGCGAGGTAAAGCAACGAGTACTTGTACAACTCGATGGGATCGTTCTTCTCGGGAGCGCGATAGAGCTTCCATGCGTAGAGCACGAACAGGGCGCCCAAAACAGTGGCGGAGCCCGCGTAGATCCATCCCAGGCTGGCAACCGGCAGCAGCACGAGGGAACTCAGTGCAAGCACGACGGAGTACCAGAAGATCTGTTTCCGAGTTTCTTCCACCCCATGCGTCACGGGGAGCATTGGCACCCCCGCTTCGGCGTAGTCGTCCTTCAGCCGCAGCGCCAGCGCCCAGAAGTGCGGCGGCGTCCAGAGAAAGACGATCCCGAACATAACGATGGGGGCTATCGAGATGTCACCGGATACAGCCGCCCAGCCCACCATCGGCGGAAAGGCGCCTGCCGCTCCACCGATGACGATGTTCTGCGGTGTGCGCCGCTTCAGCCACATCGTGTAGATAAACACGTAGAAGAGGAAGGCTGACAACGAAAGGATGGCGGCAACGGGCGTCGTCGCAAACCAGAGCAGCAGGAAAGCCGCGAACTGGAGCGTCACGCCGAACACGATGGCGTTGTCGGGGGCGATGGCGCCGCGTACCAGCGGACGGGAACGCGTTCGCCGCATCGCGGCATCGATATCGCGGTCGAACCAGCAGTTGACTGCGTTCGCGCCACCCGCCGAAAGCGTCCCACCAATCAGCGTTGCCAACACGAGCCACGTCGAGGGCCACCCGCGTTCGGCCGCAACCATCGCCGGCACCGTTGTCACCAACAGAAGCGAGATGATCATCGGCTTCGTCAGTGAAACGTAGTTTCGGACGGTGTCCGCCAGGGATGGCTGGATTACGAGCGCTGCATTCGCGGTCAAGCGGTGACCTCAGTTCGCGGGTACTTCTGTTGTACTGGCTGCGAGACCGGTACGTACAAGGCGAGAGCTGCCCCTACGGAAAGGGCGAACCACAGGGTACCCGCAATTGCCGTGTGCGAGATAGTCAACGGTTCCGGGAATGTGTACCACACGTTCAAAGCGCCAACCATGACCTGCGTGGTGTAGAGGGCGGTAACTGCGATGGCGAGAGGCCCGGCCCAGCCCAAGACACGCCGCCTGCGCCACGCGGCCACAACCAACGGGGCCAGCAAGAACACCAACGCCCCCGCGAGGAAGCGGTGCAGCATGTGCGTGATTTCCTGGTCGTCCGAAGTCGGGAGTATTCCACCGTTGCACAACGGCCATCCTTCACAGGCTGTGGCAGCGCCGCTTTTGGCAACATACGCGCCTATCCAAAGCACGAAACCAAAGGCGACCAGCGACGTGATGGAGAGCATGCCGAGACGCCGCCGTGGGACCGAAAGGATCTTGTCGGTCTTGCCCGCATGGTCCGGGTCGTTGAGGAACATACCGACCGTCGTCAGCGCGAGAAGGCTGAGTACGAACATCGCCGTCAGCAAGTGAGTGGCCACGATCTCGGGCGGAAGCTCTCGCCAGACGGTGATCGCGCCCAGCAACCCCTGGATGCCCACCAGCGGCACCAGGATGATGGCGGGCCAAAACACAAACGGCGCAAAGCGGTAAAAGCGCCACGCGAAGAACGCGATGGAAATGATGAGCAGGCCAACGATCCCGGCGACGAACCGGTGGCTGAATTCGATCAGCGGCTCGTGACCAATGTCGGAAGGCGGGACGACTCCGCCGTGGCACAGCGGCCAGTCGGGGCAACCCAGACCCGAGCCGGAAGCGCGCACCCATGCACCTATCGCAACCAGCGCCAACGTGAGAGCACAGGTTGCGACGGCAACCTTCTGAGCTGTCTTCATCCAGGAAACGCCTCTCTGTTTGCGCGGCCCGAAACCGCGTTGCGAGGCTCTGCTCTTCTTGCCATCAAATCCCCTGCAAGCTTGCCATAGTGATGTGGCTTTGTGCCATTGTCCGGGCCTTTCGCTAGAACCCCTGTGTTCCGTCGAGCCATCGCAAGCCGTCGACGAGGATTCCGCCTACCGTTTGCTCCCAGTGCAGGTGCGGCCCGGTGGATAGCCCCGTCGTGCCGACGCCGCCAATAACATCGCCCTTGCTCACACTCTGCCCTTCGGCAACGTGAATCGACGAAAGGTGGGCGTAGCCGGAGTAGATGCCAGTGCCGTGGTCCACAATCACCATGTTGCCTCGAATCACCAACTCGCGAGCCACGACGACAGTGCCGTGATTGACGGCTTGCACCGGCGTCCCTTCGGCTGCGGCGAAGTCCGTTCCGCCATGGTGCCCACCGACGGGTCCGCCGTTGAAGGACCGTTGTTCCCCAAAGTAGCCGCTGATCGGCGCATCCAGCGGTGTGATCCAGGGTTCCTCCCATTGGCGAGAGGTGTAGCCACCGTAGGTTGCCCGAAGCAGGTCTTCTTCCGCCTGGATCAAGGCCGGGTCGAGCAAGGCGCCTCCTCCCGGCGGCAGAACGATGTAGTCGACGGTCCACTGGGTGCGCAGGATTTCGATGTCCCGCTGTAGCGTCGTCGGCCCCTGAAACGCGTCGGAGGCTTCGATCGAGAGTTGCGTCGGCCCAACAGGGTCACCAACGCCTATTCCGATGTAGCCGCGCGGCCCGTCTGGCGTTTGCGTCAGGGGGTAGGCCCGGCCAAGCAAGCTCGCAGTCGCCTGTGAGGCCCCAGGGACGCTCACCGCGAGCGCTCCGCCCTGGTAGACCCGTCCCGTGGAGACCACAGGTTGCAGGAGCGGCCCCTGCGAGGAAAGCCCCGGCGCGAAAATGCGGTGAGCGGCCCCGGGTACAGACTCGCCCTCTTGGGCCGCCGCAGGCGGAATGGTGCGATTGCCTTGCTGGCCGTATCCAACGAGCGCGTAGGCGCTGAGTCCGCCGGCCGCCGCCAACAAACCGCGCCGCGAAAGGCGCCGCGGCAGGCTCATGACCAACTCTGGCGAGACACCATTTCCCGCCGCGCGGTGTCGCGTCCGCTATCGATGTTGCTCAGTACGTCCGCCGGCGCGGGAATGCCCGAAAGGGTGAAGTTCGCCTGCTGCCCGGCAGTCTGAAGCTTCACGCTGCCGTAGTTGAAGATCGTGGAGAAGAATCCGCTTCGCTCGACCGAGATGTCCTCGACGTCCACCAGGTCCGTCGACGCCATTTTGTGGTGGAACCAGTGGCGCCGAACCGAGTCAACGACGCGCTGGTTCGTCACGAACCAGACGTCATTTTCGTACCGGTACCAGAGGAAGTAGATGCGAACGACCCAGAACACGCTCCACACGATGGTCGCCACAATCGCCACGATGTGCGTGGTGAAGTACAGCAACACCAGCACCGGGATAACGGCCACGAGGGCGTTCAGCGCCAGCTGAGGGTAGGCGTAGAGCCAGTGCCGCTTGAGCAGCAGCACCACCCGTTCCCCGGGTTGAAGTGTGAACGGGAGGCTCTTTGCCACCTGCCCTAGCCCGTGACCGCGCCAGAACTCGCGCTGGAGACCAGCCGCGCGTACTTCGCGAAAACGCCGTTGGTGTACTTCGGCGCCGGCGCCTGCCATGCCGACCGGCGGCGCTCCAGCTCAGTCTCATCGACCAGCAGTCGAAGCTCGCGAGCGTCGATGTCGAACTCGATAGTGTCCCCTTCGTGTACGAGAGCGATCGGACCGCAATCCGCCGCTTCGGGCGCCACATGGCCGGCCATGAGCCCGCGCGTCGCCCCGCTGAAGCGGCCGTCCGTGAGCAGCGCGACGGATTCGCCGAGCCCGGCGCCAACGAGGGCTGCCGTGACGCCTAGCATTTCGCGCATACCGGGGCCGCCTTTGGGCCCTTCGTAACGGATGACGACGACATCGCCAGCGTTGATGCGCCGTTCCGAAACGGCCTGGAATGCGTCCTCTTCGCGTTCGAACACGCGCGCGGGGCCGGAATGAAGCAGTCGTTCGTGACCCGCTACCTTCACCACGGCACCTTCAGGGGCGAGATTGCCCTTGAGGATTACGAGTCCGCCCGTCGCCTTCAGCGGGTGGTCGATCGGGACAACCACGTCCTGGCCCGCCGTCTCCACCGCCTTCGCAGCCTCTTCGCCGACGGTGTGGCCCGTCACTGTCGCAACGCTGGCGTGGAGTTTTCCCGCTTCGACTAGCTCCTTGGCAACGAGCTGAATGCCGCCGGCGTTGTGCAGGTCCAGCGCGTTGTAGCGGCCGCCCGGGCGCAGGTCGCCGATGAGGGGTGTCGATTCGCTGATGTTGTCGAAGTCGTCGATGTTCAGTTCCACCCCAGCTTCCCGTGCGAGCGCCAGCAGGTGGAGCACCACGTTCGTCGAGCCGCCCGTGGCTGCCGCACCGACGATCCCGTTTTCGAACGATTCCCGCGTGAGGATGTCCCGCGGCAGCTGCCCCCGCTTGAGAACGTCCATGACAAGCTCGCCGGCTTGGCGGGCAACGTCGATTTTCTCCGGCGCCGTGGCCCCGGAGGAACCGCTGCCCATGGGGGCAAGCCCCATAAACTCCATCACCATCGCCATGGTGTTTGCGGTGTACTGGGCGCCGCACGCGCCAGCGCCCGGGCACGCGGCGTCTTCGATAGCCGTCAGTTCCTCTTCGGTGATGGTCCCGGCAGCTTCCTGCCCCACACCTTCAAACACGTCCTGGATAGTGAGGTCCCGCCCCCCGAACTTGCCGGGTGCGATGGAACCGCCGTAGAGAATCAGGCCGGGCAGGTTCAGCCGGGCCAAAGCCATGGCGCCAGCAGGAATGGTCTTGTCACATCCAACGATGACCACAACGGCGTCAAACGAGTAACCGACGCCCGCCAGCTCAATCGAGTCGGCGATCAGCTCGCGGCTAATCAGCGAGGCCTTCATGCCTTCGGTGCCCATCGAAATTCCGTCGCTGATCGAAACGGTGTTCACTTCCATAGGGGTGCCACCGGCGGCACGCACACCGTCCATGACAGCGGCTGCGAGCGCCCTGTGGTTGAAGTTGCAGGGCATCGTACCGATCCAACTGTGCGCCACCATCACGAGCGGCTTCTTCAGGTCGTCGGAATCAAAGCCGACGCTCTTGAAGTAGGAACGGGCGGGAGCGCGGCCCGGCCCGTCGACGAGGGTCTTGCTCTTGTGGCGCGGATCAAAGGTCATGTGGAGTTCCCCAGGAAAGATGCTGGAAGCTTACGGCCCGGCTGGCCATCGTTCGAATGCGGAAGGCTACTTCGCCGATGTACGCGAGGCGACTTCTGCCATTGCCTCGCCGAGGCGATGGATGCCTTCCTCAATGTCCTCCATCGCGACATAGGAAAACGCGAGGCGAATGTGCTCGGTGGCGTTTCCGTCGGCGAAGAACTGAGGACCTTGTCCAACGATCACCGCCTTTTCGTTCGCGGCAACCTGCACCTCGCGCGAGGACATGCCCGGCTGGAGTTGCAGCCAGAGAAAGAATCCGCCCTGCGGGGTCACCCAGCTGCAGTAGTTCTCGCAGTACTTGCGAAGCGCATCCTCGGTTCGACCGAGCTTCCGCTTGTAAATCCCGCGGAGGTTTTCCACGTGGCGGTCAAGGTCGCCATTGCGGATCATTTCGGCGATGACACGCCCCTGGAACGGGCTCGTTCCCATGTCGTAGCGAACGGAAGCGACCCGGCTGATCAGCGCCGATGGCCCCATGATCCATCCCATCCGAAGCCCGGTGGCGATAGTCTTTGAAAAGCTACTCACCTTGATGCCGTGGTCGCCGTTGCTCAGCGCGAATACGGAAGGCGGCGGCGGGTTGTCGAACCAGAGTTCGCCGTAGGCATCGTCTTCCAGCACGAAGGTGCGGTACTCACGGGCAAGCTCCACCAGCTTTTCGCGACGGCTGAGCGGCATAGTGCAGCCGGCCGGGTTCTGGTGCGTCGGGATGCAGTAGATGAACTTCGGCCGCTTCCCCTCGTCCGCGAGCTGCTTCAGCACGTCCTCCAGCACGTCGACGCGCATGCCGTCGTCGTCCATCGGCACGGCAACCTGTTCGGCCCCGAACGAGCGAATGGTGCGCATGCTGCCGGGGAAGTTCGGGCTTTCGACCACAACGGTGTCACCGGGATCGAGGAGCGTTTCGCACACTGCGCCAATGCCGTGGGCGGAGCCGGAGGCGATCATCACCTGGTCCACCGCTACCGGGATGCCTTCGAGCCTGGTGGAGCGCTCGGCGATGGCTTCGCGGAGCGGCATGGGGCCGAAGGTTCCACCGTACTGGAGCGCCTCTTTTTGCTCGCGGTCAATAACTGCCCGGCCAGCTTTCAGCAGGATTTCGCCTGGCAGTGAAGGGATGTCTGGCAGGCCACCCGCAAAGGAGATGACCTGGCGTGGGTCGGGTTGTGCGGCGGCCCAAACGGCTGGCCCCAGGATGCGTCCCCGGTAGCTCACCACTTCTTCGATTTGTTCGGCATTCCAAAACGGGTCGGTCATGGCCTCCAGGCCCTCCTCACGGTGCGTGCGGCGAGTATATCCCGCAGCCGCACATCAGTTTCGGATAGAAGCTTCGCATATGCACGATAGTCACTACTCCACGGCAAGCCCTGCACAGGGGTCTTGCGCGCACTGCTATACTGCAAGCTCACCGTTCTGTAGGCCGGTACTTTGGGAAGAATTTCAC
>CAZDZP010000040.1:0-14673 GCA_964509855.1 uncultured Anaerolineaceae bacterium
TGCGCCGGGAGAACGTTGCGACTCCGCTGTATCCCTTGCGTTCGGCACTCGCCCAATAGCTGCGGTAGCCGTGCGGTTGGGCGACTTCGGGCGGCATCACGTCAGGCGAGCCCTTGGTTTCCTGCAGGCAGAGCAGGGACGGCTTCGTCTTGTGGAGCCATTCGAGCATGCCCTTGCCGGCCGCCGCGCGGAGACCGCAGACATTCCAACTGTAGATTCGCACACGCGCAGCATGGGCAATGTCGTGCGACCGCTCAACCCCCACCGCGTTGACAGGCGCTCACACCCGGCGTACTGATCGGTCCCGCTGAACGAATCCGAAGGAGCAAAACATGGCCGAATCATCACTTCCCGTGGAACACCTGTTCACGTTGACGGCATCGACATCCGAACCGGTGGTCATCAAGGATGGTCCGCAAGGAACGAGGACGATCGTGGCCGTGAGCGGCGGCACCTTCGAAGGCCCGAAGCTGAAGGGCACGATCGCGGCAGCGCCGGGTGGCGACTGGCTGACGATTCGCGCCGACGGGACCTTCAAACTGGACGTAAGGCTGACCTTGCTGACGGATGACGGGGCGCCGATCCTCATGAGCTACACGGGGTTCGGAACGCGAGAGAACGGCATTCGCTCCGCGCCAAGCTTCGAAACCGGCGACGAGCGCTACGCATGGCTGAACGCGGTACAGGGCGTGGGCATCGGAACTCCGGGACGCGGGACTGTGACCTACGACGTTTATCGTCTGTTGTAGAGGCGGCTGACGTAGGGCTGCGTGTGAGCTTTCGGGTACACTTGATGCGTGGGCCTGGCCCGAGTTAATGCAGTGGCAATGGAGCGTGGGATGGCTGACCAAACGATGGTAAAGGACACCGAAGCGCTCCTCGAAGGCGAGGGACACCGGCTTACCTCCACGCGCCGTGCCATTCTGCGGACCATTGCCGGCGCAGCGACGCCGCTGACGATCGAGGAGATTGGTGACCAGGTCCCCGATATCGGGCGCGCGACGGTGTTTCGCACGGTGAAGTTGCTTCACGAACTGGGCGCGATTTGCCGCGTGACGCTCGAAAACCACGGCATTCGCTACGTGGTTTCGACGTCGTCGCACCACCATCACCTGGTGTGCAGTTCCTGCGGATCAGTGCAGGAATTCGCCAGCCCGCAGTTGGACCAGGCGATCCATGAAGAGGCTGAGGCGCTGGCGTTTGAGCTGAGCAGCCACACCGTGGAGCTCTACGGCACGTGCAAAGACTGCGCGAGCAAACGCTAACGTTCCGGCGCGCGGCTTACGGCGTGCGAAGAGACATGAGCGCGTAGCCAGCAGCGATGGGAAGCGACACCACGCTGAGGAAGATGCCGCGACCGACGGAGTCGAACCCGACGGAAAGCCCGACACAGCAGCACACGAAGTAGACAAGTACCGAGACCGCAAGAATCCGCCCGCGCCCTCGTCGAACGTATGCCTCGGTGAGGCTCACGACGAGTGCAAGCGCGACGATCGCGAATCCAAAGAGAGTCCACCCCATCCACGTTTCCATACATCCAGTCTGCCGTGCGACGCCGCTAAGGGGATGTGCGTTGGGAAACAGCGCAGAACTCAACCGTTGAAATGCGGCCGTTGTGGCCGCTCTCTCGTATCATGTCGGACAGGAAGTTTCGCTGTGGAGGCGGGATGTCGGAAGGGCCGGGAGCAGGTTTTCCAGAGTTGCTGGCGCAGTACCGGCTTGTCCGCAGGCTGGGCAGCGGCGGCATGGGCACGGTTTTCGAAGGCGTGGACCGGCGCGTGGACACGCGAGTTGCGATCAAGCTGCTCCATCCACACCTCGCGGCCGACCCGAGCTACCGGGAACGATTCGAACGCGAGGCGCATGTCGCGGCGCTGCTGCGATCGCCGTACACGGTTCACCTGCTGGACTACGGGCTCGACCAGGGCTTCTACTACCTCATCATGCCCTTTGTGGATGGGCGTAGCGTTGCCGATCTCCTAAAGAACGGCCCGATACCAGCGGACAAGGCGCTGCCAATCGTGGCGGACGTAGCGAGGGCGCTCGAAGAGGCCGAAGCGCGGAACGTGGTGCATCGCGACATCAAGCCAGAAAACATCCTGCTGGACAACGACGGTGGCGTGAAGGTCGCGGACTTCGGGATTGCGCGGCAGATCGGCAGCGACGGGATGACGATGCCCGGCGGGTTCGTCGGGACTAGCGCTTTCGCCGCGCCGGAACAGGCAGACGGCAACGTCGATTCGCGAACGGACATTTACGCGGTGGGCGCAACGCTCTACACGATGCTTGCAGGGAAGCCGCCCTTCAGCGGCGGTCCGCTTGACCTGTTGAAGCACCACAAGGAAACGCCAGTGCCAATGGGGCCGCTCATGCGGTTTCCCCAGGCGGTGCAAAACATCGTTCAGCGGTGCATGGAGAAGGACCCGGCCGACCGGTATCAACGTCCGTCGGAGCTGGTGGGCGCAATTGAGCGGGCGGCGAAATCGCTGGAAACGCACTCCGCCGAGCTACCCGCGCCGACGATCGCTGGCGTGCCGCTGGCCGAGCAGCCCGCGGCGCCGGGAGGAATTGCGACGGCGGGTGCAAACGTTGCGGAAACGGTGCCCGGTATCCCGGCCACGCAGGCCATTTACAGCGGTGCGACGACCGGCCCAATGCGCATGGAGCTCGCGCCTTCGACCGGATCGGTTGGATCTCGAACGGGACCGGTGAGCTATCGACTAACGATTCACAGCCAGGTACCTCAATCCACTGAGGTGCTGCTGCAATTCAACGACCCAGACGACGCTGTTGTTTACGAGATGCCCCGATCCGTTTCGGTGCCGCCGATGGGCTCGTCGACGGCGATGGTGCGAGTGCGACCGCGAAAGCGTCGTTGGCTCGGAGCCAAGATTCCGCACATGTTCATGGTCACCGCGGACGGGAGCAGTTCGGGCGTGCCGCCGGTGAGCGCGACAGGCCAACTCGACGACACGCCTGTGGGCCCGATTCTGATCGGCGGAGGTGTCGCGGGTGTGCTGGCGATAGCCGCTTTCGCGGCCATTGGCGCGTCAGCATTGCTTGGAGGTGACGACAACACTCCTTCGTCGCCGGGAGACCGATCGACGCCGGAAGCGACAGCGACCTCCACGCCACGGGCGAGCGGCGGGGGCGTTTCGAACACTCCCACGCCACGCCCGACGCCGGATCGTTCGGCGACTTCGGTCTGGGCGGTCACTCCGACTCCCGAACCAGCAACAGCGACGCCCACGCTGGTACCTACGGCAACCATCCCGCCGGCGCCGCCCGCAAACTCTATCGAAGACGGCGTTTGGACCTACAACTTCCGGGTCACCAGCAACACTTGCGGCAGCGGACTGGCCGTCGGCGAGACGGTGACAATTTCGTACGAGTTCTACGAAGCCGTGCGGGTCGATGGCTACATCCAGCCCGGAGAGCAAACACGCGTGGTGCAAACAGACTTCGAGGCGACCCTCGGCACGTTTGCGTTCACCTACCCGGACTTCACGGTGTCCTATCCGTTCACGGCCGAGGACGGCACTCCCGGAACGGCAACGCTGTTCAGCACGTTCACCAGTCCGACCTCGGGGAGTGGCATCCTCCAGGAGGACTATCACGGCTCCGCTGGCACCTGCACGATTCTCTTCGGCGAGTAACCGCAGCCTACCGCTGGACTAGCGCTGGCCAGCCAGCACCGAAACCTCTGTTTCAACATCACTGCTGCCGAAAAGAACGGTAAGGCGGACCTCTTCACTGTCGCGGGGCATGGCATCGCAGTACTCGGAAAGGTTGCGGACCGGCGTGCCGTTTACGGCGGTGACGAGCTGGTTGTATTCGATGCCGCCGGAACCCATGACGGCCCCTTGGAACCCGAGCTCTTCCGCGTTGCTTCCCGGGGTCACTCCCAGCACCAGGAGCCCTATGGGCCGACCGTTGTTGTCGTAGCCCTCTTCAAATGTGACACCAAACCACGCCGGGGAGACGCCGTCTTTCATGTCGTTCAGCAGTTCGCGGACGCGCTGGATGCTCACGGCGTAATTGGCGCCCTCAACACGCCCCCGGGTTCCGAAAAAGATGGCGGTGTTGACCCCTACCTGCCGGCCACGGCTATCGAACAGCGGCCCACCAGAGTTCCCGGGGTTGACCGCCGCATCGTGCTGAATCACGTTTTCGAGCAGCGGCAGACCGCTGCCGGGGTTGTCGTAGACGGCGTTGACTTTCGAGACGATACCGCTGGTGGCGGATAGCGAATCGAGCCTGTTGCCACCGGCGCTCTCGGCGGAACCGGGGTAGCCGAGGGCGATGACGCGGTCGCCCTGGCGGATGTCGGTGCCGGGACCAAGGGTGACTTGCTCAAAGTCGTCCCGATCGCGCCTGTCAACGATGCGAACGAGGGCGAGGTCGTCGCAGATGGCGGCAGCGACAAGCTCGGCTTCGACGCCACTCGTACCGCCGTTGGCGACAACCAGGAGTTCGCCCCCGCTTGCGACGTGGTTGTTCGTCAGGATGAGACCCTCACCCCGGTCGATGACCGACCCGGTACCGGAGAACTGCAGCCCGCCATCCGTGAAGTTGAGAATCTGGACCGTCGCGGGGCCGTTACGTTCAACGACAGCGGCCTCGCCGCCTTCACCTCCGCCATCGCGCAACAAAAGCGCGGCGCTGATAGCAATCGCTGCAAGGGCAAAAACGGCGACCAATCCGATGAGCATCCGGTTGGAACGGGCCTTGCGGCTCACGAGCTCTTCGAGGTGACTGGTGTCTACGGCCGACGGGGTGAGTTCAATGATGGTGGGCGTGGGCCCGTACCCCGCGGCATCTTCGCCAGCGACAGGAACGAGAACCGTCTCGCCCACCTGCACCTCGTCTCCCGGCTGAACCAGTTGCGTCCCCGTGAGACGCGTACGGCGGACGAGGGTGCCGTTCGCCGAACCAAGGTCGGTGACTTCCAAACCGTCGGGGGTAAGGCGAAGGGCTGCGTGCCGGCCCGAAACGCGGGCGTCGGTGAGCACCAGGTCGCTTTCCGGGTCGCGACCGACAATGAACGCCTTATCCGGAGGGATCGGAGCCTCCGCGCCAACATCGTTCCCAGCGCGGACGACGATGCGCCACGGGACCGGTGGCTCCGGCGACTGAGCTTCGGCCCCGGCGGCACTAACAATCTGCGTGGCGAATTCGAGCTCGCCAGAGGGCGGCGCCACAAAGGATTCGCTTGCAACGGTGAGCACAAGGTTTGCTAGCCGAAGCTCGTCCCCCGGGTGCACTACCACAGGTCCGACCAGTCGCACACCGTTCACATAGGTGCCGTTCGTGGAACCAAGGTCGCTAACCAGGACGCCGCCATTGGCCGGGCCAATCGTGGCGTGACGCGATGAAACGCTGGCTTCGGAAACGATGATCGCGTTGGACGGGTGGCGCCCGATGGTCAGTTCGCCGTCGATCTCAACTTCGCGCGAGGTGCCGTCGTCCGACGGAATGACGATGCGTGCCACAGATGCTTCTCCAAGGGTTTCGCGAAGGCTTGCAAGAATTGTATCGCCGTAGCGCAACCGTGCGCACACTGCTGGCGACCGCGATGTAGCATCGTTTCCAATGGACGAGCGTTTGGACGACGACACGCCGGCATCGGCCTTGCCAGCCGGGATGGAGCGCTATATCCCGGAAGGCGACATGCAGCAGGCAGCTGACTCGATTGAGTATGCGTGGATGCTCCTGGAGCGCGGCGGCGCCGCACCGAAACTCAGCGCGGTACGAGACTGGTGCTACGAATTCGCCGCAGCTGGAGCACCGTATTGGGACTGGCCGGACCTCGCTTTGGCCCGGCACCGGGACGGGGCGAACGGCGATGTACTTTCGCAGGTGCGTCGGGATGCGCTCGCGCAGGCCCTCATCGACTACGGCGAGAACGACTCGGTTCGCCGGGGACAAGGGATGGATAGCCAATGGACCTGAAGACGACCATGTACGACGTGCAGGAGCGGATCGCGACGATAACGCTCAACCGTCCGCAACGGCTGAACTCGTGGACCGGCCGGATGCATGCTGAATACCGGTGGCTGATCGCGCAGGCCGAGGACGATGCGGACGTTCGCGTCATCGTGGTAACGGGCGCCGGGAGGGGCTTCTGTTCCGGGGCCGATGCATCGGCGCTCCAGGGGCACCTCGAGAAAGGCGCGTACGATCCCGGCACGCCGGAAGACATCGCGAACCCGGGCTACGGCGTCGATCCGCATTGGAACCGAAACTTCGCCTTTCACTTTGGACTGACGAAGCCGGTCATCGCTGCCATCAACGGCCCCGCTGCCGGGGTCGGGTTTGTGCTCGCGTGCTACTGCGACCTTCGCTTCGCAGCGCGAGGAGCGAAACTCACGACGTCCCACGCGAGGCTTGGGTTGCCGGCTGAGTACGGTCTCTCGTGGCTGCTACCGCGGCTCATTGGCGTGACCCACGCAAACGACATGTTGCTTTCGAGCAGAGTGGTGTTGGCCGAGGAAGCCGCCGGGATGGGGCTCATCAACCGGCTGTGCGAGCCGGAAGCGTTGCTGGACGAAACGTATGCGTACGCGCGGATGCTCGCGCGGGAGGTCGCGCCGTCATCGATTCATCAATCGAAGCGACAGATCTACGCGGACCTCGGGCGCGACGTGGGTACGGCGATTGAGGAATCGGAGGTGCTGCTGCGCTCCATGATGAAGCAGCCGGACTACCGCGAAGGAGTTGCCGCCTATATCGAAAAGCGCGAGCCGAGATTCCCCGGCAACGCTTAGTTCACCCCAGTTCGGATTCGAACTCGCCAATGGCCTCGTCGAGGATGTCGATGATGGCATCGACTTCCTCCCGGTTAATGACCAGCGGTGGCGCGATGTAGACGTAGTTGCCTGCACGAGTGAGCAGCCCGCGATCGCGAAACTTGCGGACGAGCCGCCCGGCGATGTTGTCGGCGGGAGCGAAGGATTCACGGGTTGCCTTGTCCTTCACCATTTCGAGCGCCCAGAGCAGCCCAATGCCGCGAGCTTCGCCAACAGTTGGGTGAGCTGCAGCGAGTTGGGTGAGCCGTGAACCAATGTGCTCTCCCATTCGCGCGGAGTTCTCGACGAGACGTTCGCGTTCCATGATCTGGATGTTCGCGAGCGACACGGCCGTCGTGACTGGATGGGAGCCGAAGGTGAGTCCGCTGGCGAAAGCCTCGTCCGGGCCGCCGTGGAAGGCCTCTGCGACGTGGTTGCGGGCGGCAACTGCACCCAGGGGAACGTAGCCGGAGGTGATGCCCTTCGCCATCGTCATCAGGTCGGGAACGACGTCGAAGTGCTCCATTGCGAACCAGCGGCCCGTTCGGCCGAAGCCATTGATGACTTCGTCGGCGATAAGGAGAATGCCGTGTTTGTCGCAAATGCGGCGGAGGGTTTGCCAGTACTCCTTCGCCGGCATGTGGTTGGCGTTCGCGATGGAGACGGGTTCGGCAATGATGGCGGCGATGGTCTCGGGCTTTTCGAACAGGATGCGATCTTCGATGGTGCGCGCGCAGAAGACGTCGCAGGACGGGTAGGTCTTCTCGTAGGGGCAGCGGTAGCAGTTGATGCCGGGGACATGGACCGAGCCGGGCATGAGCGGCTCGAACGGCACCTTCTTGGCGTAGCTGGCGGCGTTCACGCTGAGCGCGCCGGCCGTTTGGCCGTGGTAGGAGCCGATGCGAGAGATGACCTTGAAGCGCTTCTGGTCGCCGCGGTTGAAGTGGTACTGCTTGGCGATCTTGATCGCGACTTCTACAGCTTCGGAACCGGAGTTCGTGAAGTAGATGTGGTCGAGGTCCCCTGGTGTGAGCGAGGCGATCTTTTCGGCGAGGGCGACGGCAGGCTGCGTGGCAAAGTCGAAGGTGGAGGCGTAGGCAAGTTTCGCCATCTGATCGCGTGCGACATCGCCCAGCTCGGAGCGGCCATGACCAACGGCGGTCACCCAGAGGCCGGAAAGCGCATCGATATAGCGGCGGCCTTCGACATCCCAGAGATAGACACCCTCTCCGCGCTCGATGACGGGCAGTTCGCCCTGTTCGTCGAGCGTTGCGCGCTGCTTGTTTTGCACCCAGAGATGTTCCTTGGCGCGGGCTGCCCAATCGAGATTGGTTTCGGAGGTCGCCGTGGGAGTCGCTTCGGTTGTCATGTCGTGGTCCTTTCGCGTGCAGGGCGGGGCGTGCGCGTCGCAATTCGCGCGGCTATTGTGCCCTGCAGGCACGGAGGGAGTCGAACGCGCCGCACGGGAGGGACCACGTTGGGTACAGGTTTCCAGCACAACGAAACGATCGAGGACGACCTCGTCCGCATCCAGTTCAGCTGCACGGTGGACGGAGAGCGCGTCCCGGGAGTGGTTTGGATGCCCGCCGACAACGACGAGCCGATGCCGCTCGTGCTCATCCAGCACCCGGCCACGAGCACCAAGGACGATTACTTCGTGACCGAGCCAGCTCGAGCGTGGGCGCGCCGCGGATGGATTTGTGGCGGTGTGGATGCGCCCCTGCACGGCAGCCGGGATGAGTACGACCCGATGTCGCTGTTCAAGGACAAGGAGCGGTACCCGGAAATCGCAGCCCAGTTCGCGCGAGAAGTGAGCGCCGTGGTTGACGGGCTGGCGGAAACGCTGCCAGTGGATTTGGAGCGACTCGGGTACGTCGGGTACTCCATGGGGAGCATGCTCGGCGTTTCGGCGATCGCGCTTGATGGGCGATTCCGGGCGGCGGCGCTCTGCCTCGTGGGGGAGGGTGGGCTCGTCGGCGCGGCCAGCGGAGAGGGCAGCTATGTCCCGCAACTGGCGAGCGTAGCCGTGCGCATCGTGGGGAAGTCGGACGACGAGCTTATCCCGAAAGCAGCAACGGAGGCGCTCTACGAAGCGCTTGGCGGCGAAAAAGACCTCGTCTGGCTGCCGGGCGGGCACTTTGAGATCGGCCCGGACGTCATCAATTCCGCGGGCGAGTGGATTAAGCAGCACCTGTAGGGCGATATAGTCGCCTCAACGAGAACCAAACGGGGGAACGAACCGTGGCTTACGACCTGGTGAACTACGAGATTGCAGACTATATCGCAACCATCCGGCTGAACCGGCCGGAAGTGATGAACGCGCTCAACCGCGAGGCCTATGCGCAGCTTGAATCGGCGTTTAGGGAAGCGCACGGGGATCCCGAAGTGCGGTGCGTAATCCTCACAGGCGAGGGCCGGGCGTTCTGTTCCGGAGATGATGTGCGGCAGATCATGCTGGGCGAACAAAAGGAAGCTACGGTCACGCGGCTCCGCGATGTGCGACCGCGCCCGACACCAGCTGCACAGGCGATCCTTGAGTGCGACAAGCCCGTCCTCGCTGCGGTGAACGGCGCGGCCGTGGGCTGGGGCATGGACATGAGCCTGTTCGCCGATATTCGCATCGCGTCAACGGAGGCGAAGTTCGGGGAGTTGTTCATCAAGCGCGGCCTGGTGGCCGACATTGGCGGGCTGTGGCGCTTGCCGAGCGTCGTCGGCCCTTCGAAAGCGGCCGAGCTATTGTTCACCGGAGACGTCATCTCCGCGCAGCAAGCGCTGGATATCGGGCTGGTATCGCAGGTTGTTGAACCCGCAGAGCTTATCCCGGCGGCGACGGCGATGGCGACGAAGATCGCTGCCAACCCGCCAATAGCGATGCGCTACATGAAGGAGGGTCTGCGCCGTTCGCGGAATGCGGACATGCTGGAAATGGGCGCCTACGTGGGCAGCTCGCTCGCGTACCTGTTCACCACGGAAGACCACAAGGAAGGCGCGCTTTCCTTCGTGGAGCGGCGTGAACCGGTGTTCCGCGGCCGCTAATGCGTGGGTTCAGCTGGCTCCGACGATGTAGTCCTTCATGTGCGCGATGTCGGCTTCCTGGCTCTTGCTGACCCAGCGAAGCAAGTCACCGATCGAAATCATGCCGACAAGCTCGTCGCCAAGGACCACGGGGAGGTGACGCACGCGTTCGCGCGTCATCATCTGCATCGCTTCGTCGGCGGGCATTGAGGGCCGAATCGTGATGACCGGGGAGGTCATGATCTCGGCGACGCGGGTGCGGTCGATGTCGCGGCCCTGGTCAACAACGCGGCGAAGGACGTCGCGCTCGCTGAATATGCCCGCGAGCCTGTCGTTGCGCAGCACCACAAGCGAACCTACGCCAACATCGTTCATCTGGCGTACGGCTTCGCGAACGGTGGCGCCAACGGGCACGGTGAGCACCTGGCCGCCTTTTTCGGCAAGGACATCATGAATAAACCCGTACACGTCGCACCTCCACGCCCCGTTCGATTGATGCAATCTATCGTACTATAGGCGTCAAGGTGCCAGCGAGTTGGGCCCTAGCCTTCGCGCAGATTAGCCAGCTTGAAGTTGTCCCAGGTCACGGTCTTTTCGGGCGTAAGCACTACCCAACGGCGGTTGCGGCCCCGGGCAGTGGATTCGTTCCGCTTCGGCTCGCCCGGCTCGCCGTGACCCCCGGCATACTTCGCGCCCATCTGCATGCGGATTTCTTCCATACCGGCCTCGGCGGCTTCTTCCTCGGGCGTTTCGAGCACCCTTGCCGTGCCGGCGAACATAGCGCCCTGGAGTTCCGGGAAGCGCTCGTTGCGGTCGACAAGGATGGTGCAGGTGGGGTTGCGGCGGAGGTTTACGACTTTCTGGCCACGACAATAGGTGAAGATTTTGCCTTCCGCCCAACCAAACCACAGCGGCGTGAGGTTGATGCGGGTGCCGGGGCCAATGGTGGCGATGCGCATGTTCCAACTGCTGAGCATCATTTCGTCGAGTTCGTCTTTCGTAAGCGAGAGTTCGCGGGGAAGCGCCATGTATTCCGTCCTTCTGAGTAGTGTGACGAGATGATACGATGCGGTTCGCCGATCGCGGGCGTGGTTCAATGGCAGAACGCGACCTTCCCAAGGTTGAGACGAGGGTTCGATTCCCTTCGCCCGCTCCACCGCAATGAAACACAACGAGGGCGCACTGAAAGGTGCGCCCTCGTTTGGTGTTCGCTGGTCGTCGTGCGAGTCAGGCTGCGTTGCCCAACACCCGGCCCGGGTCCTGGTAGAGGGGTCCGGCGGCGCGACCGCGGCACGCCTGGAGGTCGCGCTGACCACGGCGAAGGAAGTCGCGGACTTCGAGTTCGCCTTCGTAGCCAGTGACGGACACGACGGGTCGAAGGTTTTCTGCTCGTGCGACCGGGATGGCGGCGCCAAGAGCGAGCAGAAGGTCATCGGACTTTTCGGCGGCGGAGCGATCACGTTCGTCGAGAACGATGGCGGCGAAGACTGAGCCTTCGAGGCGGGCAACGAAGTCGCCGTCGCCAACGCCCTGGCGAAGGTTACGAGCGAGCCCCGAGAGGATTTTCTCGTCGTTTGCTTTCTTAGGGTCGATGCCGACGATGTCAGTGAACACGAGCGCGAAGCTACGGCCGTTCCGCACAGAGCGCATCATCTGGCGGCGCAGTTCGAAGACGAAGTGACGGCTGTTCGGCAGGCCAGTTATGTCGTCTTCGTAGATACGGCCACGGAAGCGTTCGAGGGTGTTGTGAAAGCGTGCACCCTGTTCGGATTCTTCGTACCAGAACTGCAAGTGGACGCCGGCGAAGAGGAGCGTGGACAGGGCTATAGCAAGGAAGTTACCGGTGTCACCGGTGCCTACGAGGGTGATGGCCTGCGCCACGAAAATCAGAAACCAAACGGCGAACGATGCCGGTCGCAGAATGCGAAGCAGAGGCGGCGTTTCCACCGAGCCGAGTTCTTTATCGGCGGATGGAAACAGGAACAGGTTGAGCGTCTGTGGCTTGTTCAACGCAGCAGTCCTTTCGGTCGTATCAGTACCTACGACCGTTTGGGACCGCTCCGAAAGAGCGCGCCTGTAAATTGCCTGTAAACCTTTTCGACTAGCGCTTCGGCGGGAGCGTTTCCAGGTACTCCGCGATTGCCGCGGCCGCGCGACGACCGTCCGCAAGAGCGGTCACCACCAGGTCAGCGCCGTTCACGTTGTCGCCGCCGGCGAAGATGCCGGGTCGGGAAGTGCGGCCGGTGTGGTCGACCTGGATCAGTGCCTTTCGGTCTGCCTTCAGTCCTTTGGTTGTCTCGGGGACGACGGGGTCAGCGCCATAACCGATAGCGATCACGAGGGTGTCGCAGGGGATGATGTACTCGCTACCAACGATAGGGTTGGGGCGGCGGCGGCCGGATTCGTCAGGCTCGCCGAGTTCCATCTTCTGGCACTCTACCGAGACCACCTTGCCGTTTTCGCCAATGGCGCGGGTTGGCAGTGTAAGCATTTCGAAACGCACGCCTTCTTCGCGAGCGTTCTTGCGTTCTTCGCCGCGACCGAGCATCTCCGCTTCGGTGCGGCGGTAGACGCAGGTCACGTTCTTGGCGCCAAGCCGGATTGCCGTGCGGACGCAGTCCATAGAGGTGTCGCCACCACCGATGACGACGACGTTTTCGGGGGCAGGCAGGGGGTCGCGAAGGTGGGCCGGGAGCTGGTCGGGTTCGAGATTGCCACGAACGAGGTAGTCCGTGGCCGCGTGGACGCCTTCGAGCTCTTCACCTTCGAGCCCCATGATGTTGCCTACACCGGCGCCGGTGCCAAGGAAGACGGCGTCGAACCCTTCGGCGAACATGTCGTCGATAGAGAACTCCTTGCCGACGTAGGTGTCACAGCGGAACACGACGCCGAGTGCCTGCAGGTAAGCGATGTACTCGTCAACGATAGATTTGCGCATCTTGAAGTTCGGGATGCCGTAGACGAGAACGCCACCCGGCTCCGGCCAGGCTTCGAACACCGTGCAGGCATGGCCCTGGAGCGAAAGGTTCTCAGCGACTGCCAGGCCAGCGGGACCCGAGCCGATGATGCCAATCTGACGGCCGCTTGGTTCGGGCATGTAGCGCGGCAGCGGGTAGCCCTCGACCTCTTTGCGTTGGAAGTCGGTGCAGAAAGCTTCGAGCTTGCCGATGGTCACGGGCGGCTCGTTCTTGCCATCGGGCCGGATGGCGAACCCGACCACGCAGGCGCCTTCGCACAGGCTTTCCTGGGGGCAAAGGCGTCCACACATCTCGGGAAGGTTGCTGGTTTCGCGGAACTTGTCGGCGGCGCCAATGATGTCGCCCTCTTCCAGGAGGGCGAATGCGCCGGGGATATCGTTGGACACGGGGCAAGCTTCCTGGCATGGGGCCGAGGGGCACTGGATGCAGCGTGAAGCTTCGATGCGGGCAGCGTTCAAGTCGAACCCGAAGTAGGTCTCGTCGAAGTTGCGCTTGCGCTCCTCCGCATCCTGCTTGGGGACCGGCTGCACGCTGATTGCGAGACGGCGATGGACTTCGTGTGTCATGGGTGACCTGTCATTCGGCAAGGGCCGAGGAAATGGTGGACTCGGTGTTCGATAGTACTGCGATCGTAAAGCAGCACGGGTGCGTGTCAATTCATGGCAGGGAAGCTATTCGGAACTGGCGGACTGCTCCTGGAAATCGCGGTCGGCGCGCTTGCCCCGGTAGACCCGCATATCGATAGCGCGCCAGACCTGCGGCGTGAACTTGAAGAGCATGCGGGGCTCGGTTCGCATGTTGTCGAAGAACTTGTCCACCGCCTCGGCGTTTGCGGGGTCGTTCCGGCCGACGTATTTCTCGGCGAGCTGGCGCGAGATGGGCCAGATGTCGAAGTCGGCCGGGAGGAACGCCTCGCAGTGGCCGTCGACACCAACGTGGCCGGTCATGGGCGGTCCCGCTTCGATGCAAAGCGAAGCACGCGGGTCCTTCTGGAGTTGCTGGCACCAGACGCGGTTAGTGGTCCCCGTCAGCCAGAACGCTTCCTCGTCCGGGTTCCACAGCCACCAGATAGGCACGGTGTAGGGCATGCCGTCCTGGCGAAGCGTGGCAATGACGCCGACGAAGGGCTGTTCGAGGAACTCGGCAAGGAAGTCGGGTTTCATCCTGGGCATGGCGAGAGTGGTACTCCTTCTAAGCGACGGGAAGCCGACGGCTCGTTTGGGTCAGTCGTTGGCGCTGCCGATGAGTTCGAAGCGCGGCGGCTCCTTCCATTCTCCGGTGGGCGGGTTCTCCTGCGCGCGAATCTCGGCGCGACGATCCTGTTCTTCGAAGCGTTTCGCCTGCTTGATGGTGTGCTGGCGCGCCTTCGCATGTTCAACGGCCTTCGGCGATAGGGGGCGCGGTTTGCGGGGGATGCCGCCGTGGACGTTGAGGCGCCCTTCGGCATCGAGCTTGGTGAGGTGGGAGATGACGTTGTTCTCGGCGGCGCGGCGTAGCCGTTTGTCGATGTCGGGGTAGAGGTCGAGCATGATCTCCCAGCTCGTCGCGACACCCTTCCGTTCGAGCGCATCGAGGATCTGCATTTCCCGCATGGTGCGATGCTTGATGTAGCCTTCGATGCGTTCGCGCGGGTCGTGGATGAGCGGACCGTGGCCCGGGCAAATCACCTTGAGGTTGGGAAGTTCGAGCAGGAACTGGAGCGTACGCATGTAGTCGCCGAGTTCGTTGACGGTGGTTGTGCTGGAGCCAAGCATGGTGTCGCCGCTGAAGAGGACACCCTCGTCTTCTACGTAGTAGCAGATGGAGTCCGGGCTGTGGCCGGGGGTTTCGAGCACTTGCACGCGCGGACCGGCTTCCAGATCGATGGAGCGGGTGAGGTCCAGGTACTCCAC